>SYBY01000010.1 GCA_005788585.1 Actinomycetota bacterium
CAGGCGGCGATCGCCAAGGGCCGCTCGCAGTGCGTCTTCGAGGCACTCAACGAGTTCTCGGGCCAGGACATCCAGCCGCTGACGAAGGACAACCTGAACCTCGAGCAGCTGATGGCCATCCCGTCGGTCAAGGAGGCGCTCGACAAGCAGAAGCTCGGCACGCGCCCGATCCCGGTGCCGGTCTACCAGTACCACGGCCAGGCCGACGAGTTCATTCCCGTCGGGCAGGCGCACACGCTGAAGAAGGCCTGGTGCGCCCGCGGCGTGAAGGTGAAGTTCGACCTGTACAAGTCCGAGCACATCGTCACGCAGACGCAGGCCGGCACGTACGCCACGAACTGGCTCGACACGCGCTTCCGCAACCAGGCGATCCAGTCGAACTGCAACAACGCCGCGACGCCGCCGAGCACCGCGGTGACCAACGCGCAGAACGACCTGCTCTTCGGTCTGGACAAGTGGCCGCTCAGCGGCAACATCTACCTCGACCGCATGAGCTCGCGGCTGACGCTGCCGGCCGGCTCGACGTTCTCCGGTCTGGCGAACATCACCACGGGCTCGCTGTCGAGCCCGGCCAACGGCATCTTCGTCCCGGACTTCAACGGGACGGTGAACCTCGGCATCCAGATCGGTGTCCGGGTGGGCGTGCAGCAGGCCGCGGCCTGGCAGGGCACGTCGACGCTCGACGACAACGGCGTCGTCCGGCTCGCCGGCACGGTGCCCGCGATCGTCCGGATCAAGACGCTCCGGCTCGGGCTCATCACGCTCGGCGCCAACTGCCGGACGAAGTTCCCGGTGCAGATCCCGTACTCCTTCGAGGGGAGCGTCGGCGACATCGGCGCGGGGCTGCTCACGTCGAGCCGGACCGCCTCGATTCCGGAGTTCGTCGACTGCGGCGCCTACGGCCCGCTGCTGAGCGCGCTGGCCTCGGCGCCGAACAACCGGTTCACGTTCACGCAGACGCCGCCGGCGCCGGTCGCGTACTAGCGCGAGCCTGACGTCGGTCTGACCGCTGCGGCCGCCCCTTGTGGGCGGCCGCAGCCGGTTAAGGTCGGTCCATGAGCGAATCCGATCAGGCCTTCGGCCGTTTCGACGAGGTCGAGACCGGCGAGGCCTTCACCCTGCAGAACCAGTGGCTGCTGAAGGTCGAGCTCGCCGAGGGCTCGGTCATGGCGCGCAGCGGCTCGATGGTCGCCTACCAGGGCGACGTGCGCTTCGAGCACAAGGGCGGCGGGCTCGGCCGGCTGCTGAAGAAGGCCGCCACCGGGGAGGGACTGCGGCTCATGCAGGCCTCGGGGTCCGGGGAGCTCTTCCTCGCCGATCAGGCCATGCTCGTGCACGTCATGCGGCTCGACAACGACGCGATCACCGTCAACGGCCGCAACATCCTCGCCTTCGAGGAGGGGATCGAGTGGGACATCACCCGCGTGAAGGGCGGCACTGCGGGGATGCTCGCGGGCGGCCTCTTCAACGTGCACCTGCGCGGGACCGGCACCGTGGCGCTCGTCTCCGACGGCCAGCCCGTCCGGCTGCAGGTCCACGAGGCGCCGACCTTCGCCGATCCGCAGTCCGCGATCGCCTGGTCGAGCGGCGTGACGACCACGCTGAAGACCGACATGCAGGCGAAGTCGTTCATCGGCATGGGCTCAGGCGAGAGCTTCCAGCTGGGCTTCTCCGGTCAGGGCTGGGTGCTCGTGCAGCCCTCCGAGGGCCGGATGGTCATCACGACCTAGTGGTGGGCGGGCTCCAGCAGCTCGGCCTTCGCGCGGCTGACGGCGACCTCGCCGCCCATCACGCCCATCCGGTTGATCTCGATGTCGCCCATCTCCTCGGTGATCCACTGGTGGGCGAGCTCGTTGGACCGCTCGGACTGATCGGCCTGCTCGAAGATCGTCATCGACGCGATCCGGCCGTTGCCGAGGTCCAGGCACTGGTAGGAGATGAACCCCGGCTCCTGGGCGAGCGCCTCGGCGAAATCGCGGTCGACGCGATGCATGAACGTGTCGGCCGCGTCGGGCTCGATGCGGTACGTGCGAATGCTGGCGAACATCGGTGCTCCCCTCGTGGTGGTCAGCCCGCCGCTTCGGCGAGCTGGGGCAGTGCGTGCAGCTGGCGGTACAGGCCGGCGGCGTCGGTGTAGGTGGTCTCGGCGGCGATCTCCCCGTTGGCGTCCAGGCGGATGACGTTGCAGCCCGCCATGTTCGCCGGATACCCCGTGGGCGCCAGGCCCACGAGGTCGCCCAGGTGCGTGCCCTCGGCTCGCCACTCCTCGCAGATGAGGTCGCCGTCGCAGGCGACGCGCGTGGCGCGGACGTGGAGGTCGGGGAACGCCCGCAGGTACGCCTCGGCCGCGTTGCGGATCGCCGCGCGCCCGTGGAGCGCTTCGGTGAGCGTGATGTCGCGGGACACCGCGTCCGGGGCGTAGCAGGCGGCCACGCCGTCAGGGTCGTGCGCGTTCCACGCGCCGGTGAGTCGGTCGATGAGATCGGCGCAGTGCCTCTGCGTCATGACGATCTCCTCTCGTCGGGTCCGCAACTGACGGTACGCGCGGGCGCGCGGGGCTGCAACCATGAACCGCATGAGCGACCCGCCCGCCCCCGAGCCCCACGAGGCGACGGTCTCCTTCCACGAGCCCGTCGACGTGCTCCCGCACCTGCTCGGACTCGACGGGCTGAGCTACGTCGAGTCCGTGCGCGACGGCCGCCTGCCGCCCGACCCGCTGATGGAGGCGATGGGCATCGTGGTGACCGAGGCCGAGCGCGGCCGCGTCGTCATGGAGGCCGTCCCCCAGCGCCACCACTTGAACCTCGGCGGGATCGTGCACGGCGGGTTTCTCGCGACCATCCTCGACGCGGCGACGGGGTTCGCGCTGCACACCACGCTGCCCGCGCAGTCGACGGCGCCGCACGTCGCGGTCGCCTACCAGTTCCTGCGCGCCGGGCTGCCCGGCGTGCGGATGCGCTGCGAGGCGACGGTCCTGCGCACCGGCACCCGGCTCGGGCACGTCCGGGCCGAGCTCTCCGACGAGAACGGCCGCCAGCTCTCGACCGCGGAGACGACGCACGCGGTGCTCGTCGTCGAGGGGATGGACCATCTGCAGGCAGGGCCGTCGGCCTGACGCGGCGGCTGGGCATCGCCGTGCTCGCGGCGCTCGCGCTCGCGGTGGTCTCGCCCGCGCTCGCGCAGGGCGCGACGCGCTGGACGCCCGATGTCGCCTCCGCGCGCGCGTACGCGCTGGAGCGTCCGGGCACGGAGTCGTTCTCGGTGCGCGACGGGACGCGCGCGTGGGGATACCAGCCTCGCCGCGTGGTCCGCACCGCGAGCCTCATCAAGACGATGTTCCTCCTCGCGTATCTGCGCCGTGAGGACGTCCGCTTCCGGCCGCTGGGCCCCGCGCAGAAGGCGCTGCTCGACCCGATGATCCGCAAGTCCGACAACTGGACGGCGACCCGCGCGCGGATGATCGTCGGGGACGCCGCGGTCCGGCGCCTGGCGCGCGCGGCGGGGATGCGGAGCTTCTGGCCCGCCCCGGTCTGGGGCGGCAGCTCGACCACCGCGCGCGACCAGGCCGTGATGTTCCAGCGCCTCGAGCGGCTGCTGCCGCCGCGCCACCGGGCCTACGGCCTGCGCCTGCTGCGGACCATCGTGCCCTCGCAGCGCTGGGGGGTCGCCCGGGTCGTGCCCGACGGCTGGCGGATCTACCACAAGAGCGGCTGGGGTTCGGGCAGCGGGGCGGTCGACCACCAGGCGGCGCTGCTGGTCAAGGGCGACCGGCGGGTGGCGCTGGCGATCACGACGACGTCGAACCCCAGCCACAAGGAGGGCAAGGTCACGCTGCGCGGGATCGCCTTCCGGCTGCTGCGCGGACTGCGCTGATCAGCGTGCGGTGAGGCGCACGGTTGGGCGCGGCGCGTCCCCGACGAACGCCGAGACCTGGACCTTCGACCCCGTCGCCGCCCGCCGGCTGAGCTTCACGCGGACCATCGCCGTGCGGCCCGGCGCGAGCCGGACGCGGGAGACCCCGAGCTGCCGTCCGCCCTGGCGCACGACGACGCGGATGCGACACGAGTTCCTCCGGGCCTTCGAGCAGCGCATCCAGACGCGCAGCGACCGGCGGTCGGCGGCCAGGCGCGGACGGCCGAAGCGCGCCGGGGCGGCGGCGCGGGCGCCGAGCACGTCACCCTCCTCGCTGGGCGGATCGACCTTCGTCCCCGGCGTCGACGGCGTCCCGAACGGGACGTCGGCCTGCGGCGGGGCAGGCGTGGCCGGGGGCGTCGTGGGACGCGGCGTGGGCTGGACGGCGTCGTAGCCGAGGGCGCTCCAGATCAGGTCGGCGTACGTGTCGTGCCCGGCGGCGGACGGGTGTGGGTCGCCGCCGTTCTGGCACACGAGCAGGTACGTGCAGATCGACGCGTCCTGGTTGGCCGGCGGGCTGTTGAACACGGGGTGGGGGTCGACGAACACCGCGCCGGCGCCGGTGGCGGCGGTCCGCAGGCGGTCGTTGAAGGCGGCGTGCTGGATGTAGCGCGCCGGTTGGCCGGGCTCGTTGTGGCTGAACGGGTCGCCGTAGCCGGTGACGACGAGGTCGGCGGCGGGCGCGGCGGCTCGTAGCGCGGCGACGATCTGCGCGAGGCGGCTCTGCGCGTCGTCCAGGTCGACGCCCTGGAGCAGGTCGTTGCCGCCGGCCGTCACGATGATCGGGCTGACCTCCCCGGGGTACGCGGCGACGAACGCGAGTGCGGCGTCCAGCTGACTCCCGGCGTGTGCGTCGTACTGATCGATGCCCTGACACGCCGAAGCAGCGGGTCCGATGATCATCGCCGTCGTGGCCTGCGGACAGCTGTAGTTGACCGCCGTGTGGCCGGGGCGCACCGGCTGCAGGCGGAGTTCGAGACGGTCGACGAAGCTCGTGAACCGGGCACCCCAGCCGGGGGTGCCGTTGACCACGCCGTACGGAACGGAGTCACCGATCGCGAGGCTGAACCGTGCGGGCGCGGCGTGGGCCGCCGGGGCGAACAGCAGGGCAGCGAGCAGCCCGCAGAGCAGCGCCACGGCTGCGTGTCGTCGTCCTTGGCGGCGCATCATCCCGGGTAGTCGGCGCTTCTGGCGCGGACTGCAGCAGATTCTCGCAGCTGGGTCTATTCGCCCGCCGGGGCTGCCGGCTCGGCGGACGCGGGTTCAGGGTCGGGCTCGGGCTCCGGGGGCGCCGGGTTGCCGTAGCGCGTGGTGACCGGCTGGCGCTTCTCGCCGCCGCCGGGGGTGCGGATGACCCGCGTGACGGTGATCGAGAAGTTGCCGTCCTCGACCGGCTGGCGCGCGCCCGGGATGGCCTGCACCCGCCGCCCGCCGTTGTCGCCGTAGAGGCGCACGGTCACCGAGGTCTCGGTGCTGCTCGTGCGCACGAGGACCGGCGTCTTCGTGTCGTTGGTCCAGCGCAGGTCGATGCTGCCGAAGTTCAGCGTCGACTCGCGCCCCGCCGGGTAGCGATCGATGTAGAGGCTGTGCGGCGTGTGGGCGTCGATCTGCAGCCCGGCGAAGTACGCGGCGTTGTACATCGTCGTGGAGAACTGCGAGACGCCGCCGCCGACCGAGGGCTCCAGGCGGTTGCCCTCGGCGATGAACGGGGCCTCGACGTAGCCCTTCGCTTCGGTGCGCTCGCCGGCGATGTCGTTGAGCGAGAACGTCCCGCCGGGTGCGATGACGGTCCCGTCGACCACCGACGCGATCTTGCGGATGTTCGTGACACGTGGCTCGCCCGGCGCGTAGTACGTCGTGAAGGTGCCGATCAGGCGGTCGATACCGCGCGCCTGCTTCGTGGTGACGGCCGGGCCGACGGTCTTCACCGGGAGCGTCGCGTCGTGGCGTCCCGCGCGCACGGCGCGGTCGATGCGGTCGCCCGCCGCGCCGCGGTTGACGGTGCGCCCGGAGCGTCCCGGCGAGCGGATCTCGACCTTCGCGCTGCGCGGCCGCCAGCTGACCTCGCCCTTGCCGTCGACGACGACGTCGCTGCCGGTGGCGGAGAACCGCGCCTCGCGCGCGGGACGGTCGCGCTTGGCGGCGAGGTCGGCGACGACCGCCTTGCGGGCCTCCGGGTCGGTGCCCAGCCGTGCGTCACGACCATCCTTCAGGGGGCGCAGCGCGACGAGCCCGGCCAGCTGCGCCTGGGTGACGGTGAGGTCGCCGCCGGGGGCCTTGATCGTGAGCGGCTCGTCCAGGTACGCCTCGGCGCGGTTGGCGATCTCGCGCACCTTCTCCGAGGACACGGCGTCGCGCACCGTGATGGGAATCGGCACCGTCCGGTTGCGCGGGCCGGCGAACGCGGACTCCAGCCGGTCGGCGAGCTCCGTCCGCTGGACGCGCCGCCCGTCGCGCGGCGGCGTGACCGTCACCTCCAGAGTCTCCGGTGACGCCTCGATGGCGCCGGGCGAGAGCGGCCGGTCGACCTCCGTGGCGACGTCCCGGACGGTCGCGCTGAGCTTGGCCTGGTCGATCGTCGTCACGGGCTCGATCTCACGGCCGCCGGTCAGGCCGCCGACGACGCCGCGGACAGTGCCGAGCGGGCCGTCGCGGCCGGCGTCGAGCGCGCGCTGCACGGTCGCCTCGAGGTCGACCTCGTACCCGGCGTCCTCCGGGCTGACGTCGATGGTCGTCGAGCCGGCTGCGAGCGTGACCGGCTTGTCGCTGGCCAGCACGGGCGCCAGCCGGCGCTCGGCCTCCTGCGCGTCGGCGCCGCCGAGGTCCACCCCGGCGACCTCGGTGCCGGGGAGCACCTTGTCGCCGTAGGAGCTGCCGACGACGAGCAGCAGCAGGATGATGGCGCCGAGGGCGCCCGCGATCGCGAGCAGCACGCCGCGCCGCGGGCCGCGGGTGCGGCGCGGGCGGTCAGACCGGCGGTCGGACCGGTGGGGCGGCTCCGGCGGTTCGTCGTCGAACCAGTCTCGGCGCGTGGCGGAACGGGTCGTCATGCGCTCCTCCACGGTACGCCGTCTCGGGGCCGATCCCTGGAAATCGTCGTGCAGCGCGGACCGGCTTGGCGCTGCGGTAGCGTCGGCGCATGGCGGAGCCTCCGGTCGACCACTCGCCCCACAGCGTCGTCGCGTTCCATCTCGACGCAGCCGCAGGTCGCCTCTCGCTGCCCGATCACACGCTGGAGCTGCTGCGTTCCTCCGAGCGCGAGGTGCAGGTACAGCTGCCCATCGAGCGCACCGACGGATCGCTCTCGGTCTACACCGGCTACCGCGTCCAGCACAACGCCGCGCGCGGGCCGTTCAAAGGCGGGATCCGCTTCCACCCGGACGTGGATCTCGACGTCGTGCAGGGTCTCGCGTCGCTCATGACCTACAAGTGCGCGCTGGTGAACATCCCGTTCGGCGGGGCGAAGGGCGCGGTGCGCTGCCCGTCGCACGAGCTCGACGACCGCGAGCTCGGCCGGCTCGCCCGCGTGCTGACCCGCCGGCTCGCCGACGTCATCGGCCCGGAGCGCGACATCCCCGCGCCCGACATCGGCACCGACGAGACGACGATGGCGCACATGATGGACGAGTGGGCGCACCTCGTCGGGCCGTCGCCGTCGATCGTGACCGGCAAGCCGCTGGCGCTCGGCGGCACGTACGGGCGCCGTGACGCGGTCGGCCGTGGGCTGGCCCAGCTGTTCGCCTTCAGCGCCGAGGACCTCGGCGTCCAGGTCGAGGGAGCGCGGATCGCGATCCAGGGGTTCGGCAAGGTCGGGGCCTCCGCGGCGGTCGCCTTCACGCGCCTGGGGTGCCGGGTGGTCGCCATCAGCGACGCGGACGCGGCGGTGATCGCGCCGGAGGGTGGGTTCGAGCTCGGCGTGCTCGAGCAGTCGATGGCCCAGGGCCTGCCCGCGGGCGCGCTGCCCGGCGAACAGCGCCCGCGTGAGGAGCTGCTCGGCGTGGCCTGTGACGTGCTGATCCCCGCGGCGCTCGGCGGGGCGATCCATCCGGGGAACGTCGCGGCCGTCGACACGCGGGTGATCCTCGAAGGCGCCAACGCGCCGGTCACGCTCGACGCCGAATCCGCGTTGCTCGATCGCGGCGTGCAGATCGTGCCGGACCTGCTGGCGAACGCGGGCGGCGTCGTGGTCTCGTACTTCGAGTGGGTGCAGAACCTCCAGCACCTGCACTGGGATGCGGGCGAGGTCGACGAGCGCCTGGGGCGCACGATGCGCCGCGCGTGGGGCGAGCTGGCCGAGGCGGCCGGGCTGCGGGACGGCTCCTCGGCGCGGACGCTGCGGGAGGCGGCCTACGACCTGGGCGTCGGCCGGGTCGCCGACGCGATGGCGCTGCGCCGCTCGGGCTGACCCCCGCCGAGCGCGTGTGGTGCGCGCCACGGCTGCAGTTCCGGTCGCCCGTGCCGATACCCTTGGTATGACCATGACGGTCGCGTCACTCACCGAGCGGACGTTCCGCATCGCCCCGGCTCCCGGCGGCGAGCAGGATGTCGTCGCCACGGTGCTGGTCAGCGCCACCGACGGCCGCGCGCTGTCGGACGCGCTGAGCTGGCTGCGGACGCGCGAGTACCTCGCCCCCGCGGCCGAGAGCGCCGACCAGATCCTGGCGCTCCGTGCGCTCGTCGCGCTCCTCGACCAGATCGACACGCTCACCGACGACGGTCACGGCGCGCCCATGGATCTCACGCAGGCGCAGGTCGCGCTGCTGGGCGAGGCCACCGTGCGGTACGCGGCGGAGCGTGACACCGAGGATGGCTACGTTGCGCCCGCCGAGCGCGAGCGCATCGCGCGCCTGCGCGAGCTCTCCCATCGCCTCTTCGACCTCGGCGCCGACTTCGCCGGCGCGGTCGCCGAAGCGCAGGCGCACCACCACTAGATGGCCACCGAGCCGCCTCAGCAGCCCCCGGCTCCGGGCTGGTATCCCGACCCGCAGGCGCCCGGCGCCGAGCGGTGGTGGGACGGCGTGCAGTGGACGGCCAACCAGCGGCCGGCCGGCGGCGTCGCGGTGCCCGTCGCACCGCCGCGGCCGATGGGTCAGTCGGACGAGAAGACGTGGGCGGTCCTCGCCCACCTGTCGGCGCTCGCCGCGGCGTTCGTCGGCTTCGCCTTCCTCGGGCCGATGGTCGTCTACCTGCTCAAGCGCGATGACAGCCCGTATGTCCGCGCCCATGCCGCGGCGGCGCTGAACTTCCAGCTGTCGTGGCTCATCTGGGGCATCGTCCTGGGCATCGCCACGTTCGTCCTGATCTTCTTCATCGTGGGCCTGCTGCTGCTGCCGGTGATCATCATCGGCGCCATCGCGTGGCTCGTGCTCGTCATCGTCGCCAGCGTCAAGGCGAACAACGGCGAGCTGTTCAAGTACCCGTTGACGATCGACTTCTTCAGCTGACGCCCGCGGCCACGACGTCGACCTCGACCTTGAGGCTCGTCGTGCGCCCGCGCGTGTACATCACGCCCGACAGCGGCGCGACGTCCGAGTAGTCGCGCCCGTAGGCCGTGACGATGTGGCGATCGCCGACGACCTGGTCGTTCGTCGGGTCCAGGTCGAGCCAGCCGGCGCCCGGGAACAGGACGCTGAACCAGGCGTGCGAGACGTCCGCCCCGGTGAGCTTCGGCCGGCCCGGCGGCGGGTCGGTCTCCAGATAGCCGCTGACGTAGCGGGCGGGCAGCCCGAGCGAGCGCAGGCAGGCGATCCCGAGGTGGGCGAAGTCCTGGCACACGCCCTGGCGGGTTTCGAGGACCTGCGTGAGGGGCGTGTCGACCTTCGTCTCGCCGGGCGCGAACGCGAAGTCGGCATGGATGCGCGACGACAGGTCCGTCACGGCTTCGACGAGCTGGCGGCCGGGCGTGAACGACGGCGCCGCGTACGCGGCGAACCGCGGGTCCGCCTCGACGCGGCGAGAGTCGAGCGCGTAGTGGATCGCCTCGACGTCGCGGTGGTCGCGCACCTCCTCCCACGACTGCTGCCCGAACAGCGAGAGCGCCGCCGTCCTGCGGCTGGCATCGACCTCCACGAGGCTCGTCGCGGTGACGCTCAGGGCGCGGTGCGGCGACGTGACCGCCACGTAGGCGACCCGGTTGCCGAAGAAGTCGACGTGCTCGCCCTGGTCCTCGGGCACCGGGTCGACGGTGATCGACGCCTCGAGGCAGCGCTGCCCGGGCGCATCTCGCGGGAGCAGGTGCAGCAGGCTGTAGCTCGGGGCGACCCGCGCGGAGTAGCGGTACTCGGTGCGGTGGGTGATGCGGTAGGTCGCGCTCACGGCGCGGACTCCCCGACCTCGCCCGACCAGCCGAGCGTGTGCTGCGGCAGGCGGCGGGCGAAGTGCGCACGGTCGAGCTCGTCGGCGGCGGCCAGCAGCTGGGCGTGCAGGTCGCCGAGCAGTGCGTCGAGCGCGGGCCGGGTCGAGGCGCCCTCCGCGTCGCCGACCATCGTCCTGGGGTCGGTGAGTGCGAGCGCGGTGCTCGTCTCGAGCACGAGGCGCTGATCGGCGCGCAGCCGCTGGCCGGGCGTGGCCGGGAGCGCCGCGAGGTCGTCCGTGAGCCGTGCGAGCTGGTACGCCAGCGACCGCGGGTTGTGCTCGTCGAGCAGCAGCAGCTCGAGCGCCGTCTCGAGCTGCGCGCGCGAGCGGTAGCGCCGGCGGTAGGTGATGATGCTCTCGGCCGCGGTGAGCGTCGATTCGAGCACGAGGCTGTCGGCCGCGACGTCGCGGGTCGTCGTGATCGTCGCGCGCAGCAGCGACAGCAGCCCGATGGCGCGCTCCAGCCGCCGGCCCGCGTCGAGGAACCGCCAGCCCAGGTCGCGGACCATGCTCTCCTCGCCCAGGCCGCCGAGCGCGAGCAGGCCCTGCATGAGGCGCTGGAGGGTCGCCTGGGTCTCCGGGGCGCCGGCCCCGTCGCGCCGGCGCAGCTCCAGGATCTGCCGGTCGAGCGTGCCGACGACGAGCCAGGTGTCCCCCGACAGCTGGTCGCGCACGGCGTAGGCGCACTGCAGCAGCGCGCGCACCGCATGGGCGACGGTCCCCGGCCGGTGCTCGTCGACGAGCAGGGCGTGCAGCTCGTCGCCCGGATGGTCGAGGAGCGCAGGCTGCGTGAAGCCCGGCTCCGTGGCGGTGACGTCGGTGAGCGCGCGGAGCAGCACCCGCAGCGCGGCCTCGCTCGCGGGGTCGCCTCCCTGGAACTCGTTGCGCCGGTCGTGGATGGTCCGCAGCAGCCTGACGGTGGACTCCGCACGCTCGGCGTACCGGCCGAGCCACCACAGGTTCTCAGCCGCGCGGGCGGGCAGCGACGCCATCGCGTCGACGCCCTCCAGCGCCGGACCCGTCTCCAGCCAGAACCCCGTCTGGCGCTCGGGCTCGGAGGTCAGTACCCACGTGTCCTTGCTCACCGCGCCGGCCTGGTTGCTGATGCGCTGGCGGCCGTCGTCACCGGCAGGCGCCACGCGGGTCAGGCCGCCGGGCATCACGGTGTACGAGTCGCGGCGCGCGACGGCGTACGTCCGTAGGACGCTGCGGCGCGCCTCCAGGCCGTGCGTGCCGAGCGTCGGCGTGGTGCCCAGCGCAAGCGGCTCCTGGCCGACCCACATCGCGGGGTGGCGCTCGATGCGCGCGCGCAGCTCCTCGCGCTCGGCGGCGCTCAGCTCCCACCCGAGGATCGCGGCCGGGCCGGCGCCGCGCGACACCGGCCGCAGGACGATCTCGCCGAGCCGCGCGAGCACCTCGCGGCGCGCGGTCTCGTCGCCGCACCACCACGTCGGCACGCTCTCCATCCGCGGGGTCCGGCCGAGCAGGTGCTCGCCCAGGCGGGGCAGGAACGTCATGAGCGCCGGGTTCTCCAGCACGCTGGACCCGAGCGGGTTGACGACCGAGACCAGGCCGCGCCGGGTGGCCTCGACGAGGCCGGCGACCCCGAGTTGGGAGTCGGGCTTGAGCTCCAGCGGGTCGCAGTACCAGCCGTCGACGCGGCGCAGGATCACGTGGACCGGCTCGAGCGCCCCGAGCGACCCCATGAAGACGCCGTCGCGCCGGACGACCAGGTCCGACCCCTCGACCAGCGGGAACCCGAGCGTGCTCGAGAGCACCGCGTGCTCGAACGCCGTCTCGTTCCACGGGCCCGGCGTGAGCACCACGATCCTCGGATCCTCGACGCCGGGCGGCGCGGCGGCCTGCAACGCGGCGCGCAGCGCGCGGAAGAACGGCGCGAGCCGGTGCACGTTCGCGCCGCGATAGAGGCTCGGCAGCACGCGCGAGGTGACGGTGCGGTTCTCCAGGGCGTAGCCGAAGCCCGACGGCGCCTGGGTGCGGTCGGCCAGCACGCGCCAGCGTCCGTCGGCGTCGCGCCCCAGGTCGGCGGCGTAGCTGAACAGCTGCTGCGTGTCCGGCCCGCCGGTCCGCACGCCGTCACACGCGCGCAGGAATCCCGCGTGGCCGAAGACGACCTCGGGCGGGATGAGCCCGCGGCGCAGCAGGTCACGCTCGCCGTAGAGGTCGTCGAGGATGAGGTTCAGCAGCTCGGCGCGCTCGATGACGGCCGATTCGATCGCCTGCCACTCGCGGCTGGGGATGACCGTGGGCAGCGGGTCGAGCGACCAGGAATGGCTGGGCGCGTCGTAGGCGTTGTAGACGACGCCGTCCTGGTCGAGCAGGCGCGCGGCCTCCGCGCGGCGGCGCAGGAGCTCGTCGGTGCCCAGGCCCTCGAAGGCCTCCGCGAGTTCGCCCCAGTGCTCGCGCGGCGCACGGGTGGCGGCGTCGAGCATCTCGTCGTAGCGGCCCTCCGGAGGCGCGTACGCGGAAGGGGGCGTGGTGATCACGGGGCTGTCCACAGGGCCTCAGCGCTGCGCCGGGCGGCGCAGGTCGAGCGTGCGAGGGTATTCCCCGGGGGCGACGGCGGGCGGCACCCTCACCGGGCCCGGCGTGTGGCCCGCGGCCTCGAAGCGGTTCGAGCGGCGGGACTGCGCCTCGCTGGCGTTCACCGGGAAGGTGTCGTAGGACCGCCCGCCCGGATGGACGACGTGGTAGGTGCAGCCACCCATCGAGCGCTCGGTCCAGCGGTCGAGCACGTCGAAGACCAGCGGGCTGTGGATCTCGATCGTGGGGTGCAGCGCCGACCACGGCTGCCACGCGCGGTAGCGCACGCCGCCCACGTACGACCCGGCGACCCCGGTGGGCTGCAGCGGCACGCGGTGCCCGTTGCAGGTCAGGACATGACGCTCGCCGACCATGCCGTCGACGCGCACCTGCAGGCGCTCGAGCGACGAGTCGACGTACCGCGCCGTGCCCGCCCCGGACTCCTCGCCGAGGACATGCCACGGCTCGATCGCCATGCGCAGCTCGATGTCCACGCCGTCGACGTGCGCGGTGCCAAGGTGCGGGAAGCGGAACTCGAGGAACGGGTCGAGCCACGCGGGGTCGAACCCGTCGATCCCGGCGACGACGGTGCGGATGTCCTGCTCGCAGAACCACGGCAGCAGGAAGCGGTCGTGCAGCTCGGTGCCCCACCGCACGAGCGGCCCGGTGTACGGCTCCTCCCAGAACCGCGCGATGAGCGCGCGCACCAGCAGCGACTGCACGAGCCCCATCTGCGGGTGCGGCGGCATCTCGAAGCCCCGCAGCTCGACGATCCCCAGCCGGCCCGATTCGGTCCCGGGGTCGTAGAGCTGGTCGATGCAGAACTCCGCGCGGTGCGTGTTGCCCGTCAGATCGGTCAGCAGGTTGCGCAGCAGACGGTCGACCGTCCACGCGGGCACCGGCGCGTCGTCGTCGGCCTCCTCGGCGAGCCGGGCCAGCTCGTTGAACGCGATCTCCAGCTCGTAGAGGTTCTCGTGGCGCGCCTCGTCGACGCGCGGCGCCTGACTCGTCGGCCCGATGAACCG
>SYBY01000497.1 GCA_005788585.1 Actinomycetota bacterium
CAGCCGACAGTCCTCCGACCTGTTCGACCGCCCCTCCATCAACCTCGCGCGCATCGAGGGCGGGGACGCGTTCAACAAGGTGCCCGACCGCTGCACGATGGACGTCGACATCCGCTACCTGCCCAACCAGGACCCGCAGGAGATCCTCGCGCAGATCGAGGCGATCTCCGGGGTCCACGTCATCAAGCAGTTCGTGCGCGCGCCGGCGATCGTGTCGCGGCGCAACCCGTACGTGCTCGCACTGCGCGACGCCGTCAGCGGCGCCAACGGCGGTGACGTGCTGAGCGTCGGACGCGACGGCGCCTCCGACGCGTTCGCGTTCCTGGAGGCCGGCATCCCGGCCGTCGAGTTCGGGCCGGTCGGCGCCGGGCATCACGGGCCTGAGGAGTGGGTGTCGGTCAGCTCGCTGCGCAGCTACCGCGAGGCGCTGCGCGACTTCGTGGTGACCCTGCCCGACCACCTGGCGCAGAGCGCGCCGGAGCAGGTCGTCGAGGGAGGTCTGTCGTGACCAATCCCGGCAAGGGCCCCAGCGCCGGCTGGAGCGTGTTCAAGCGGTTCCTCCTCGGCGGGTTCGTGATCATCGCGGTCACGTCCGGCGCCGTGGCCAGCGCCGTGCTGCTCGAGGTCAAGACCGCGGCGGACGCGTTCGAGCGGTTCCAGACGCCGCTGCCGGGCGACGTGAAGGGCGCGCTGGACGACGTCGATCCCGGCAAGCCGCAGACGATCATGCTGCTCGGCTCGGACCAGCGGTTCGCCGACATCAAGCAGAAGAACCCGAGCCGGTCGGACACGATCATCCTCGTGCGCCTCGATCCCGAGAAGGACGCCACCGCGGTCATGTCGCTCCCGCGTGACCTGAAGGTGACGATCCCGTCGAAGAACGGGCCGGTCACCGACAAGATCAACGCGGCGTACAGCATCGGCGGCCCGAGCCTGACGGTGAAGACCGTCCGCGAGCTGCTGGGCATCCCGATCCACCACGTCGTCAACGTCAACTTCGGCGGGTTCCGGCGGATCGTCAACCGTCTCGGCTGCTTCTACCAGGACGTCGACCGCACGTACTTCAACGACAACCAGCCTCCGAACGGCAGCGCGTATCCGTACGCCACGATCGACGTGAAGGCCGGCTACCAGCTCATGTGCGGCCAGGACTCGCTCGACTGGGCGCGCTACCGCCACTTCGACGACGACTTCGTGCGCGCGGCGCGCCAGCAGGAGTTCATCCGCCAGGCCAAGGAGCAGGTCAGCGTCTCCTCGATCTTCGGCGACCGCGACGAGCTGCTGGAGATCTTCGGCCGCTACACGCAGACCGACATCAAGGGCCAGAACGCCATCCTGCGGCTGCTCAAGCTCGCCTACGAGTCCTCGCAGAACCCGATCCGCGAGGTCCGCTTCCGCGCCGGGCAGAACGCGGGCGACACGTTCGTGACCATCACCGACGACAACCTCGGCAAGACGGTCCGCGAGTTCACCGCCGTCAAGGCGTCGACCGGCGGGCGCCAGACCCGTGAGGGCGGCTCCAGCGGCGGCGGCACGCGCAAGCAGTCGCGTCAGAAGAAGAAGGGCCTGGCGCCCGGCCTCATCCAGGACAAGGTCGGCGGCGAGAACCACGCGCTGGACCTCGCGGTCAAGGCCGGGTTCCCCGTCTTCTACCCCAAGGCGCGCCTGAACCGCGGCGGCTATGTCAGCGACAGTCCGCGCCGCTACACCCTGAAGACCCGCAACGGCCGCAAGTACGCCGCCTACCGGATCACCCTGAAGTACGGCAACGACATCGGCCAGTACTACGGCGTGCAGGGCCTGAAGTGGCGCAACCCGCCGATCCTCGACGAGGCCCACGACAAGCAGAAGCTGCGGGGCCGCACGTACCGGGTCTACTACGACGGCAACCGCATCCGGATGGTCGCCTGGAAGACGCCGACAGGCTCGTACTGGGTGTCGAACACGCTGTCGCAGCGCCTGACGAATCGGCAGATGCTGGACATCGCGAAGTACTTGACCCGCGTGGGCATGTAGCCTTCCGCGCCGCATGAACGCATCCCGTGAACCGATTGGCGTGATCGGCACCGGGTACGTCGGGCTCGTCACTGCGACGGGCTTCGCCGAACTCGGTTCCGAGGTCATCTGTGTCGATATCGACGCGGAGAAGATCGAGCGCCTCAAGCAGGGGGAGATCCCCATCTACGAGCCCGGTCTGGCCGAGCTCGTCGCCAAGAACCGTGAGCGCATGACGTTCACGACCGATCTGTCGGAGGCGCTGGAGCGCGCGCGGCTGTTGTTCGTCGCCGTCGGCACGCCGCCGACGTACTCGGGGGACGCCGATCTGTCGGCGGTCCAGGCGGTCGTCAACGCGATGCCGCCGTCGGACCGTCACGCGCTGATCATGAAGTCGACCGTGCCGGTGGGCACCGGGGCGAACATCAAGCGCGTCTTCGCCGAGCAGGGCAAGGACGGCTTCCGGTACGTGAGCTGCCCGGAGTTCCTGAAGGAGGGCACCGCGGTCGCGGACTTCCTGGAGCCCGATCGTGTCGTGATCGGCGACGACGGGGACTGGGCCGGCGACGCGGTCGCGGACCTGTACCGGCCGCTGCTGACCGCCGAGCACGGCGGGCAGGGCTCGGGCGAGCTGGTGCGCATGGACATCGCGAGCGCCGAGATGGTCAAGCTCGCGTCCAACGCGTTCCTCGCCACCAAGATCAGCTTCATCCACGAGATCGCCAACGTGTGCGAGGAGACCGGGGCCGACGTGCTCGAGGTCGCCAAGGGCATGGGGCTGGACGACCGGATCGGGCCGAAGTTCCTCAAGCCCGGGATCGGCTTCGGCGGGTCGTGCTTCCCGAAGGACGTGAGCGCGCTCAAGCAGCTGGCGGGCAACTCGGGCTACCACTTCCAGCTGCTCAACGCGGTCATCGAGGTCAACGAGCTGCAGAAGCGCCGCGTCATCAGCAAGCTGCAGAAGCATCTCGGCTCGCTGGTCGGCAAGAAGATCGCGCTGCTGGGGCTGGCGTTCAAGCCGGACACCGACGACATGCGCGAGGCGTCGTCGCTGGTCCTCAGCGCGCGGCTGCAGGCCGACGGCGCGCTGATCACGGCGTACGACCCGATCGCCGAGGAGGAGGCGCGCCGGCTGATCAAGGGCGTCGACTTCGCTTCGAGCGCGCTGGAGTGCGTGGCGGGCGCCGACGCGGTCGTGCTGGTGACCGAGTGGAGCGAGTTCTCCGAGCTGGACTGGGGCAAGGTGGCAGGGACGATGGCCGGCAACCTCGTGGTCGACGGACGCAACGCCCTCGACGCGGCCGCCGTCGCCGGGGCGGGCCTGAAGTACGAAGGCGTCGGCCGCGGGACCCTGGCATCCTTCGCGCGGTGATCGGGTTCCCAAGGACGCCATGCAGGCTCTGATCCTCGTCGGCGGCGAAGGCACGCGCCTGCGCCCGCTGACGTCCACCGTCCCGAAGCCGGTCGTCCCGCTGGTCGACCGGCCGTTCATCGCGTACATGCTCGAGTGGCTCAAGCGCCACGGCGTCGA
>SYBY01000498.1 GCA_005788585.1 Actinomycetota bacterium
GCACGCTGGGACTCGACGCGCTCGTCGTGCGGGTCGTCGCCGTCGTGCTCGTCCTCGCGGGAGGCGCCGGAGCGCTGCTCTACGTCGGCGGCCTGCTGCTCATGCCCGACGACGCCGTCCCCGGCGAACCCGCCGACGATCACGTGCGCGGGCGCCTGGCGACCATCTCGGGCGTCGTCGTCCTCGTCCTCGCGGGCCTGGTGCTCATCAGCGGCGTCGGGTTCTGGCTGTTCGGGCCGCTGATCCCGCTCGCCTTCCTCGCGCTGCTGGGCCTGGGCGCCTGGTGGGTGGTCTCCGGTGAGGGGACGACCGGCCGGCCCGCAGATATCGCACGGCGCAGCGTGTTCGGAGTCCTGGTCCTCGTCGGCTGCACCATCCTCGCGGGACTGTCGTTCTACGCCGGCGCGACGGAGGGCGGCTGGATCATCGCGGCCGTCGTCATCGCCGCGGGCCTCGCGCTGCTCGCCGGCGCGGTCTTCCGCCCGGTCCGCTTCCTCATCCTGCCCGCGCTGGCTCTTGCGCTACCGCTGGCCGCAGCGGAGGCGAGCGACCTCGATCTCACCGGTGGCCTCGGCGAACGGACGTACCGCCCGGCGACCGCCGCGGACGTCCGGGACACGTACGAACTCGGCGCCGGCCGTCTGGTCGTCGACCTGCGCGGCGTGGACCTCCCGGACGGCGACACGGCCGTGAACCTGCGGGTCGGCGCCGGACAGGCCCTGCTCCTCGTCGACCGCGATGTCTGCGTGGCGAGCCGCGCCGAGGTCGGCGTCGGCGCGGTGCAGGTCTTCGACGCGGAGAACGGCGGCGTGGCGGTCGACTGGGAGGACGTGCCCGCCCGCCCGCCCGGCACGCCCCGGGTGCTCGTCGACGGCGAGGCCGGGGTCGGCGTGGTCACCGTCGACCACGTCGATCGCGAGCATGACTGGGACGGCGACCGCGGACGACGCTGGGGCGGACGCGACGGCGACATCACCCCGACGCAGCCCGCCTGCCGGGAGGACCGTGCGGCGGACTGAGCCGATTGACGGCGTGTCGCTCGTGGCGGGCCTGGCGCTGGTGGCGCTGGGCTCGCTGCTGCTTGTCAGCACCACGGGCGCGGCCACCTTCACGGTCGCCGTGCTCGCGCCGGCCGCCTCGGCGACGCTCGGCGCGATCCTGCTCGCCGTCGGGCTCCAGTCGCGACGGCGCGCGGACGGACGCCCGGACGAGGCGGCTGGGCTGCACCGCAACCCGAGCGGGCGCTGGCTCGGCGGCGTGTGCTCGGGCGTCGCGCAGACGCTCGGCATCGAGCCCGCGATCGTGCGCATCGGGTTCGTGCTCGCGGCACTCGCCGGGGGCCTGGGGATCGTGCTCTACGCACTCGGCTGGGTGCTGCTGCCGGCCCGGCGCAGCGACGGCGCGGCGCCCCCGCCGGCTCGAGGCATCCTCGCGGTGGCCTTCGGCGTCTCGCTCCTCGCTCTGGCGGGGCTGCTTGCGGTCCGGGCCGCCGGCGTCTGGATCGGCGACGGCTTCGTCTGGCCGGCCGCCCTCGTCGCCGGAGGGGCGGCGCTGCTCTGGCGCCGCAGCCGCACCGAACCGGCCGTGGACACGCCCGCCGTGCCGCAACCGCCCAAGGAGACCCGGGGAGAGACCTTCTCGCGCACGGGGGTGGGCGTGGCGCTCGTGCTGGCGGCCGCGCTCCTGTTCCTGCAGTCCACCGGCGCCTTCGGCGCGGCACGCGACGCCCTGCTGGCGGTCGTGGTCGCCGCCGTGGTGCTCGGCGTGATCTTCGCCCCCACGATCGTTCGGCTCATCCGCTCGCGCGACACCGAGCGCGCCGAGCGGATCCGCAGCCAGGAACGCGCCGAGATGGGCGCGCACCTGCACGACTCGGTGCTGCAGACCCTCGCGCTCCTGCAGCAGCGCGCCGACGACCCGCGCGCCGTGACCCAGCTGGCCCGGCGTCAGGAGCGCGAGCTGCGCCGGTGGCTCAGCGGCCGCGCGCCGTTGGACGGCGCCCCACAGACCTTGGCGGCCGCCCTCGAGGCGACGGCGGACGACGTCGAGCGCGATCATCGGGTCGACGTGGAGCTCGTGATCGTGGGAGACACCGACCTGACGCCCCGCACGGAGGCCCTGCTGGGCGCCGCGCGTGAGGCGCTGGTCAACGCCGCGCGCCATGGCGGCGGCGGGCCCGTCGACGTCTACGCGGAGGCGCAGGGCGGTCGCGTGGAGGTCGACGTCCGCGACCGGGGCCCCGGCTTCGACCCCGCCACGATCCCGGCCGACCGCCACGGCGTGCGCGAGTCGATCGTCGGCCGGATGGCGCGCCACGGCGGCCGGGCCACGATCGGGCCGGCCCCGGGCGGCGGAACGGAGGTCGAGCTGGTGCTCGATCCGGAAGGCGACGCATGAGCGCACCCACCGTGGCCATCGTCGACGACCACGCGCTCTGGCGCGCCGGGGTCCGCGCCGAGCTCGAGGGCGCGTTCGACGTCGTGGGCGACGCCGGAACCGTCGAGGACGCCGTGGCCCTCATCGCCGCCACGGCGCCGGACGTCGTCCTCCTCGACGTCCACATGCCCGACGGCGGCGGCGTGGCGGTCCTGCGGCAGGCGCGCGCGGCCGGCAGCACCACGACGTTCCTCGCGCTCTCGGTGTCCGATGCGGCAGAGGACGTCATCGCCGTGATCCGCGCCGGCGCGCGCGGGTACATCACGAAGGCGATCGCGCCCGCCGAGCTCGGGGACGCCGTCCGCCGCGTCCACGAGGGCGACGCCGTCTTCTCCCCCCGCCTGGCGGGTTTCGTCCTCGATGCCTTCGCGGGGGCCGCGACACCCGCCCCGGGCAGCAGCGGCGACGCCGAGCTGGACCAGCTCACGCCCCGGGAGCGGGAGGTGCTTCGCCTCCTGGCCCGCGGCTATCTGTACAAGGAGATCGCCCATCGCCTGGAGATCTCACCGAAGACGGTCGAGGCCCACGTCTCGGCGGTGCTGCGCAAACTGCAGCTGTCCAACCGGCACGAACTGTCCCGGTGGGCCGCAGAACATGAGGTCATCGACCCCTGACCGCTCGGTCCCACAAAGGGCGCTGTTGACCTCTCCAGAATGAGATTCAGGCTCCCCCGATCTGGGTAGGGTCGGCGCTCGTGAGCGGCGTCGTCGTACGGGTGGCACATCGGGGACCCCTGGTCGTCCGCGGCACCCTGCTCATGTGGCTGCGCGGCGTGCGGCCGGGACTCATGACGTGGGTCCGCGGCGCCAGACCGCGCATCATCAACCACGGCACCGTGACGATCGGCCGCCGGTTCCGCGCGGACGGACTGCGCGCGCGCATCGAACTCGGTGCGCTCACCGATGCCGAGCTGATCATCGGCGACGACGTGTACCTCAACGGCGGGGTCAGCGCGATCGCCTCTGTCCGCATCGAGATCGGCGACCACACCCGCATCGGCGACCACACCATGCTCCTCGACTCCGACATCCACGAGGTCGAGCAGGGCGCGGAGGTCCGGCGCGGGCCCATCCGCATCGGCCGGAACGTCTGGATCGCCCGCAACTGCACCGTCCTGCCGGGCGTCGAGATCGGCGACCACAGCGTCGTGGCTGCCGGCTCCGTCGTCACGCGCTCGGTGCCGCCGCGGACCCTCGTCGCGGGCGTCCCCGCCCGACACGTTCGCGAACTGCGCGCCGACGACGACTGGGTGCGTAGCTAACGCGCCGAGCACGTCCGGCCGGCACGACCGGTCGACTACGCTGGGCGCATGCCGCAGATCACCTCTTCCACGCTGCGAAACGGCCTGCCGGTGCACCGCATCGGCCTCGAGGGCACGCGCGCGATCACGATCCTCGTCGCGTTCGACGCGGGGGCGCGGACGGAGCGCCCGGAGGAGAACGGCATGGCCCACTTCCTCGAGCACCTCGTGTTCAAGGGCGGCGAGAAGTACCCCCACTACCGCGACGTCAACGAGACGGCCGAGCGGCTCGGCGCGGTCCTCAACGCGTTCACGAGCCATGACCTCGTCGCGTTCCACGTCACGGCGCGGGCCGAGAAGGCCATGGAGGCGCTCGATCTGCTCAGCGATTTCGCGGGCCGGCCGATCATCGACGCCGACGAGCTCGACCGCGAGCGCGGGGTCGTCATCCAGGAGATCCAGCGCTACAAGGATCAGCCGGCGTCGGTGGCCGCCGACCTCATCGACGTCGCAGCGTTCGGCAGCCACCCGCTCGGTCGCACCGTCCTCGGTCCCGAGGAGCACCTCCGTACCTTTACCCGCGAGGGCATCGTCGCGTTCCGCGAGCGGCAGTGGTCGGGCACGCGCGGCGGCGCCTACCTCGTCGGCAACGTCGACCACCTCGACGACGGCGCGGTGGCCGAGCTGCTCGAGCGCTTCCCCACGCTGCCCGGACCGCCCCCGTACGACCCCGCGCCCGCGCTGAAGCCGGACATCCTCGTCGAGGAGCGCGACAGCAACCAGTCGCACCTGCGGATGCAGTACCAGCCCAAGATCGACGTGCGGAACCCCGCTGAGCGTGCCGCCCTGAAGATCTACAGCACGTTGCTCGGCGGGTCGATGGGCTCCCGGCTGTTCGACGAGATCCGCGAGCAGCGCGGCCTGTGCTACTCGGTGTGGGCGGTCGACCACGCGTACGCCGACACGCCGATCCTGCAGCTCGGCAGCGGGCTGGAGTCGAGCAAGTGCGTCGAGGCCTACACGCGGATGCGGGAGATCGTCGACGAACTGCGCACCGACGGCCCCACCGAGGAAGAGGTCGAGCGCGCCCGGGCCTACGCCAGCGGCCGCATGGTGCTGAGCTTCGAGAACTCGGGGGCCGTCGCCCGGACGGCGGCGTACCAGTCGATCGTCTTCGAGGAGCCGATCGACCCGGACGCCGTGATCCGCGCGATCGACGACGTCACGTACGACGACGTCGCCGCCGTGGCGCGTGACGTGGCCGATACGCTCGCCGTGGCGTGCGTCGGCCCGCACAGCGCAGATGAGTTCTGAGTCCGCATCCCTCGCCGAGCTGAACCTTCCCGAGCTGCGCAGGTACCTGCGCCGCGTCGGTGACCGCTGGCAGCTGAGCGACGCGCGCCTCGGTGGCGCGCGCCTGGCCGACCTGCGCGGCGCGGGACCGCAGCGCGAGCGCGGGCCCGAGTACGTCGTCGTGCTCGTCAGTGAGCACTTCGACGGGGTGCCGTGGCTCGAGCGTGTCCACCAGTGCGGGTCGCTGTGGGACACGCGGGAGATGCGCGGTGCGGCCGAGGTGCACTGCTACACCCCACCGGAGCTGGCCCGGAAGAAGGAGCAGCTCGAACGTGTGCGGGAAGCCGTCGAGCACGGCGTCGACCTGCTCGCGTCGTGATCAGCCGGTGAGCATCGCGCGGCGCCGGATGTCCGTGATGGCGGCGCGCGCGCAGTCGCCCACGGGTCCCAGGTCCGAGGTCATCGCGTCGTCGGCCTCGAGCCGCCGCAGCGCCGGGATGACCTCCAGGCCGCCGACCATCGACAGCGCGATCGCCGCGCCGCCGCGCACATCGGGTTCGTCGTCGCGCAGCGCGCGCACCAGCAACGCCGCCGACGACCGGCGCCCGATGACGCCGAGCGCCTCGGCCGCCTCGCCGCGCACGGCGGGAACCTCGCCGCGGTTGGCCAGCGTGGCGGCGAGCAGCGGAACCGCCCGGTGGTCGCCCAGCTGACCCAGCCCGCGCGCGGCCCGCGCCCGGACCTCTTCGTCGTCGTCCCGCATGAGCGCCTCGGCCAGTGCGCCGCGTGCCTGGGGCGATGCGAGCCGCGCAAGCGCCTGGGCCGCGTGCACACGGACCCGCGCGCAGGAGGCGTCGGCGAGCACCCGTTGCAGGCGCGGACCCGCAGACTGGACGTCCCCCACGGTTCCGGCGAGCCGGCACACGGCCACCGCGAGCCCCGCAGGCGTCGCAGGCGAGATCGCCCGGACGATGTCGTCCTCCCCGAGCAGCCGGGCCGCCGCGATCGGCTCGAGTTCGGCCAGCGCGCGGTCCCGTGCGGCACTGGTGAGCCCCGCGAGCCGGGTGGTGATCCGCAGCCGCAGCGCCGGCTCTGCGAGCTCCAGCCATAGGTCGACGGGCGCGGACGCAGGCTCACGGTCGGGCTCGGGGCCGTCGCCAAACCCTCCTTGGATGACGGTCAGCGGCATGTTGCGCCGAGCATACGCCTCGGGCGCGTGATCGCTCAAGCGCCTGAGCGAAGAACTGAACGACATTCATATTGTCTTGGTTATCCGAGGTTTCCCTGCAAACGCGCCTATTTGACACGCTGTCAAGCGGGCTCGGACACCCCCGCTGAATAACGTTCAGACTTTTCCTAGGAGATCGCGACCATCCGCTCGATCGGCACCCGAGCGCGCTCGGCCACCGCCTCGGGGACCTTGACCTCGTAGCGCAGGTCACGCAGGCTGTCCCGCAGCTTGGGCAGCGTGATCATCTTCATGTAGACGCATTCGGCGCGCGGGTTGGCCGGGATGAGGTTGGCCCCCGGTGCGGCCTGCTGCATCGGGTAGAGCATCCCCGTCTCCGTCGCGACGATGGCCTCGCGGGTCGGGTGCTCCTCGGCGTACTTGAGCATCCCGCCCGTGGACAGCATGTGCACACCCGTGGCGTCGACGTCGCCCGAGGCGACGTACTCCATCACCGACGTCACGCAGCCGCATTCGGGGTGGATGAGGAAGTCCGCGTCGGGATGCTCCCCGCGGATCTTCGTGATGTCCGTCGGCCGGATGCCCGCGTGCACGTGGCATTCGCCGTCCCAGATGTGAAACCCACCGCGCTCGCCCAGACCGAGGGTCTTCTCGACGTACGCGCCGAGGAACATGTCGGGACCGAACAGGATCTCCGTGTCCGGCCCGTGCTCCTTGAGGATGTGCGCCACGACGTTCACCGCGTTGGCGGACGTCACGCAGTAGTCGGTGATCGCCTTGACCTCGGCGGTCGTGTTCACGTACATCACCGTGACCGCGCCGGGGTGCTTGGCCTGCCAGTCGGCGAGCTGCTCGGGCGTGATCGAGTCGGCCAGCGAACAGCCCGCGTCGAGGTCCGGAATCAGGACGGTCTTCTCGGGCGAGAGGACCGACGCCGTCTCGGCCAGGAAGTGCACGCCGCAGAAGGCGATGACGCTCGCGTCGGCTGCGGCGGCCTGGCGGCTGAGGCCCAGCGAGTCACCGACGTAATCGGCGACGTCCTGGATCTCAGGCACCTGGTCGTTGTGCGCGAGGATCACCGCGTCGCGCTCCTTGGCGAGCGCGCGCACCTCCTCGGAGAGCGCCCGCACGTCGTAGAGCTCAAGCGGCTGGGCGGCGGGGGTGGTGGGGGCCATGGGCAGCTTCATCGCAGCGGCTCCAGGAGAAGGGAGAGGTCCAGGGTGGGTGCCGAGTGCGTCAGCGCACCGATCGAGATCCAGTCTATCCCGGTCTCCGCGTGGGCCCTCAGCGTCTCGC
>SYBY01000499.1 GCA_005788585.1 Actinomycetota bacterium
GCACACGCGGTGCTAGCGAGGACGAGCAGTAAGAAGATTGCGCGCGTCACGCGCGCAGCAGCAACACGGCTAGCGCCAACAAGCCGGCGGCAATGCGGTACCAGCCAAACACCAGCAGCGACCGGCGCTGTAAATATGAAAGCAGCCAGTAGATGCTGGCGAGTCCCACCAGCATGCTCGTAAAAGATCCAATCAGCAGTGGCAATAGCAGTGCGGAAACATTGGGCGTGGCCGCCAAATCGGCAGCGGCGGGCCCGGCGACCCGGACCGCACCCTGACCCTCGCGGGCGCCGACGGGTCGGTGACCGTGGAGATCCGCGGCGACGAGGCCACGCTGCGCGGTGACGGCGCGCAGCTGCCCGCCGGCACCGAGTACGAGCTGTGGACGATCACCGGCGAGTCCGACGACCCGACGCTGACCTCG
The DNA here is from genome assembly GCA_005788585.1 of Actinomycetota bacterium. The sequence continues at coordinate 425 of SYBY01000499.1, forward strand.
GCGGGGACGTTCCGCCCGGGCGACGACGGCACGGTCGACGCCGAGCTGACGCTGCCCGACGGCACGCCGGACGACGCGCCGCTCGCGGTCACCCGCGAGGACGACGACGACCCGGAGCCGAACCTGCCGCCGGTGCTCGCCGCGCAGGCCTAGCGGACGAAGGACGTGTCCGGGCCGAGGGTCTGCGCATACGCGGCGATGAGCTTCGCGCACGTCGCGATGTCCTCGAGCTGGACCATCTCGACCGGGGAGTGCATGTAGCGCAGCGGGATCGAGACGACGCCGGTCGCGACGCCCGCCCGTGAGAGGTGGACGGCGTCGGCGTCGGTGCCGGTCGCGCGGGCGGTGGCCGCCAGCGTGTGCGCGAGCCCTTCGCGCTCGGCCGTCTCGATGAGCCCGCCGGTCACCGCGGGGTGCAGCGTGCTGCCCCGCTCGATGACGGCGCCCGAGCCGAACTCGTGCTCTCCGAGCTCCTTGACGTCGACGCCCGGCGCGTCGGTCGCGTGGGTGACGTCGACGACGATCGCCAGGTCCGGGTCCAGGCGGAACGCCGACGTGCGCGCGCCCGCGAACGTGATCTCCTCCTGCACGGCGCCGACGGCGATGACGTCGCCCGGCGCCCCGCCCGCCTCAGCGACGAGCCGCGCGGCCTCGAGCGCGATGAACGCCCCGAGGCGGTTGTCCATCGCGCGTGAGACGACGCGCTCGCCCAGGAGCTCCTGCGGCTCGCCGGCGATGACCGCGACGTCGCCGATGCGGACCTTGGCCTTCGCCTCGTCGCCGTCCGCGGCGCCGATGTCGATGTGCAGGTCCTTGAGCTCGGCGACCTTCTTGCGGTCGTCGGGCTTGAGCAGGTGGATGGGCTTCTTCCCGATGACGCCCGGCAGGACGCCGTCAGCGGTCGTGACCTCGACGCGCTGGCCGACGAGGATCTGCGGGTCCCACCCGCCCACACCGGCGAAGTAGAGGAAGCCCTTGTCGTCGATGTGCGTGACGATGAGGCCGATCTCGTCGATGTGGCCGACGATGATCAGCCGGGGCGCGCCCTCGGCCGTCCCGGCGACGCGGGCCGTGGCGCTGCCCATGACGTCGATGGCGACGTCGTCGGTGAACGCGCGGGCCGCGTCGGCGAACGCGGCGGCCGGCGCGGTCTCGTAGCCGGACGGTCCGGCGGCGGTCAGCAGGGTGCGGAGCGTGGCGGGCAGCGGCATGGCCAGGACCCTAGTGAACCGGCGTATTCGCCCGCGCGAACGGGTAGTCAGTATGGGACAGACATGCGCACCCCTCTCGCTCCCGAGAGTCCCCAGCAACAGGGGCTCTGGGTTCACCTGCTCGTGGCCTCGCGTCTCTTCGGCGCGGCGGTGGCCGTCGTCCTGCTCAGCGCGCACAAGGTCACCAACCACGACGAGCAGCTCATCGTCGCCGCCGTCGGCTGGACGGCGTTCTCGTGCCTCGCCGTCCTGCGCTGGCCCGAGCTGCACCGCCGGGCCACCGTGTGGGTCGTCGACACCGTCGTCGTCATCGGCCTCATCCTCGCCTCCGAGGACTGGCGCAGCCCGTTCTACATCTACGGCCTCACGACCCTGATCCTCCCGGTCACCGAGCTGCGCGCCCGCCCAGCGGTGATCTGGGGGACGACATGGATGCTGGCGTACTTCGGGGTCGCAGTCGTCACGGCGCTGCCCGCCGAGCGCACGCTGCGCGAGACCGCACGGCTCGAGACGCTCGCGACGCATCTGCTGCTGCCGCTCGTCATCACGCTCGCCCTCGGCTACGCCGCTGCCGTCCTGCGGCGGCTCTACGAGGAGCGCGAGCGGCGGGAGCAGCTCGCCATCGACGCCGAGCGCCAGCGCATCGCGTGGGAGCTCCACGACTCCGCCAAGCAGCGCCTGCACGCCGCGAGCCTGGTGCTCAGCACGCTGGATCCCGCGCCGTCCCAGGTCATCCACGCCCGCCGGGAGCTCGAGGCCGCCGTCGCCGACATGCAGTCTGCGATCGACGAGCTGCGCACCCCGCTCGACGGCCGCCCGCTCGACGAGGCGCTCCGCGAACGCGCCGGCGAGCTCGCGGTCATCGCGGACACCGAGATCGTCGTCCGCGGCGGAGCACCGCCGCTGCCCGTCACCACCCGTGCCCACGTGCACCGCATCGCCTCCGAGGCGCTCACGAACGCCGTGCGCCACGCCGACGCCGACCGGATCGAGGTCGACATCGCGCGCCGCAACGGCACGCTGCTGGTGCGCGTGCGCGACGACGGCCGTGGCATGCCCACCGACCCCCGCCCCGGAACCTCCGGGCTGCGCGGCATGGCCGGGCGTGCGGCGACGATCGGCGCCGAGCTCGAGATCGGCCCCTGCGACGATGGTCGCGGGACCGCCGTCACCCTCAGCCTCCCCCTCGACCCGCCAGCGAACGGAGCCCCACCGTGATCCGCATCCTCTTCGTCGACGACCACCCCGCCCTGCGCGCCGGCCTCGAAGCCGTGCTGCGCTCGGAGCCCGGCCTCGTCCCCGTCGGCTCGGCCTCCGGCGACCCGGACATCTGGAAGAAGCTCGAGGCCACCCGCCCCGACGTCGTGCTGCTGGACTACCACCTTCCCGGCACCGACGGTGTCGCGCTGTGCCGCCGGATCAAGCGCGTCATGCCGCCGCCGGCGGTCGTGCTCTACAGCGCGTACGCCGACGCGAAGCTCGCCATCCCGGCGCTCCTGGCGGGTGCCGACGGGCTCGTGCACAAGAGCGCGCCCGCGCCGGAGCTGTTCGACGCGCTGCGGCGCGCGTCACGGGGCGAGTCGGCGCTGCCGCCGATCGGGCGTGAGCAGCTCGACGAGGCGACGGCGCGCATCGACGCCCAGGACCTGCCGATCCTGGGCATGCTCGTCGAGGGAACCGACCGGGCGGAGATCCCGGCGACGCTCGGCCTGGAGCCCAGCGAGTTCGCCAACCGCCTCGACCGGATGATCGGGGCGCTCCGCGTGGAGGTCCCGGCGGCGCGCGCCTCGGGGTGACGCGCGCCGCGAGCCGGGGTCCTACGCCGGGGTGGTGACCGTCTCACGCCGCGTGTGCGTGGTGTGGTCCTCGTCCTGGTCGTCCTCGTCGTAGTGGGCGGAGAGCTTCTCCGTCCCGCCGGTGATCGCGCCCTTGAACTCGCGCATGCCCGAGCCGAGCTGGCGGCCGACCTGCGGCAGGCGCTTGGGGCCGAGCACGAGCAGCGCGATGGCCAGCACGATGATCATTTCCATGGGTCCGATGCTGGGCATGGCTACACCGGCTTCCTGGTGTTGACGCCGCCGGGCTTCGGGGTGCGCTTGCTGACCTCGGCGAAGTCGTAGAGCCGGCCCTTGCCCTTGCCGGGCTTGCCCAGGCCGAACCCGAGCTTCGAGATGGCCGTGACGGCGTCCTCGATGGCGGTGAAGTCGTACCGCGCGTACGCCCGGTCGTTGCCGAGCTTGCCCAGCGACTGCAGCGCGAGCGCGCGGTGCACGGACTCGACGCCCATGATCTCGGCGGAGTACCGCGCGAGGTCGGCCTGGCCGCCGGCGGCGAACGCGGTGACGCCGATGAGATAGGCGTTGACGAAGACCTGGTCGCCCGCGACGAGGCCGCCGAGCAGGTTCTTCTCGCTGGCGAAGAGGGAGTCCGGGACCCAGATCTTCGTGGTCGCGGGCTTCGCCCCGTTGGCCGTGAGGAACTGGTAGTGCAGCAGCTCCTCGTAGGCGGCGGCGCGCACGTTGTTGCGCGTGGTCCGGTCGTCGAAGTCGACCTTCTCGGCGCCGACGGTGTTGACGATCGTCGCGAGCACCTCGGCGGTCGCGGCGATGTTCAGGATGGTCTGCGCGTCGTTGGCGGCCATCGCCTTCGACGGCAGGGCCATCAGGCCGAGGCCGCCGACAGCGGCGGCGGCGCCGCCGACGAAGCGGCGGCGCGTGGCGGCCGACTCGCCGGCGTGGAGACGGTCGACGGCGTCGGCGATCATGGGATGCGGGTCAGGAGTCATGCCGGGCACTTCCCGGCATGGCGACGCGACGGTTCGATGTCCCGGCGCGCCGCCGCTCCCCACCGGCCGCTGGCGGGGGTCAGCCGGCGGTGACCAGCTGCCGCAGCACGTACAGCAGGATGCCGCCGTTGCGGTAGGAGTCGGCCTCCTTCGGCGTGTCGATCCGCACCGTCGCGGTGAACGACACATCGCCCGCGGTGACCTCGACCGTCTTCGGCAGCTCGCCCGCGTTCAGCGGCTCGGCGAACCCGGTGATCGAGAACTCCTCCTCACCGGTGA
>SYBY01000081.1 GCA_005788585.1 Actinomycetota bacterium
CCCGATGACCGCGACGTACGGACCGATCGGCCGGCTCGGCCGCTACACCGCGACCCACCGCCGGGTCGTCTTCATCGCCTGGGCGGTCATCGCCCTCGGGCTGGGGTTCGCCGCCCCGCGCGTCGAGCACGCGCTCTCCGGCGCCGGCTGGGAGGCGACGGGTTCTGAATCCGTCGCCGCGCGTGAAGTCATCGATCAGGAGTTCGACGGGCTGTCGTCGTCGGCGCTCATGGTCGTCGTCCACTCCGAGGACCAGACCGTCAGCGATCCCGCGTTCCAGTCTGCGATCACCGAGGCCACCGCCACGCTGCAGGAGGACGACCGCGTCACGAACGTCGTCCCGCCGCAGCCCGGCATGTCGATCTCGCAGGACGGCCACACCGCGGTCATCCAGGCCGGCGCCGGTGCGTCGAGCAACGAGATGGTCCGCGCGGCCGACGACCTCAAGGAGGAGCTGCCGACGGCCGACGGCATCACCGTCTCCATGACCGGCGCGTCCGGCATGTGGTCGGACTTCAACAAGGCCAACAAGGACGCGATGATGAAGTCCGAGCTCATCTCGTGGCCCGTCACGCTCGGCATCCTCGTGCTGGCCTTCGGCTCGCTGGTCGCCGCCGGGCTGCCGCTGCTGCTGACGATCCTCGGCCTCGTGGCCTCCGCCGGCACGCTGTACCTCGGCACGAAGGTCATGGACATCTCGATCTGGGCCATGAACTTCGCCCTGATGTTCGCGCTCGCGCTGGGCATCGACTACGCGCTGTTCATCGTCTACCGCTTCCGCGGAGCGCTGTTCGGCCAGAAGGAGGATGTCGTCGACGCCGTGGCCGAGACCATGGACACGGCGGGCAAGGCGGTCCTGTTCAGCGGCGTGACCGTGCTCATCAGCCTGTCGGCGGTGATGCTCGTGCCGAGCCCCGCGTTCCGGTCGATGGCGCTCGGGATCATGGTCGCGGTGACGTTCATCCTCGCGGCGACGCTGACGCTGCTGCCCGCGGTGCTGGCCAAGCTCGGGCCGAAGGTCGACAACGTCTCGCTGCCGTGGGTGCACAGCGGCGAGCACCGGTCGCCGAAGTTCGCGGCCTGGGCCGAGCGCCTGTGGAAGCACCCGATCGCCTACGGGTCGGTCGCGATGATCATCCTCGTCGTGCTCGCCCTGCCGGTCTTCGGCCTGCAGACCGGCATGCCGTCGATCAAGGTCGTGCCCGAGGAGGACGGCTCCCGCGTGGCGTACACGCAGGTGCAGAATGCGTTCGGTGAAGGCGCGCCGGGTGCGCTGCAGATCGTCAGCGCGGAGACCGACGCGGCGAAGGTCACGGCGGTCGCCAAGGCCGACGACGGCATCGCGCAGGTCATGCCGGCCGTGCCCGGCAGCGGCGACAGCGCGATGGTCCAGGTCGTCCCCGCGCAGGACCCGTCCGACCCCGCGGTCGGCACCACGATCGACCGGCTGCGCGACACGCTCCCGGCGTCCGCGCTCGTCGGCGGCGCCCCCGCCGAGAACTACGACCTCGAGCAGGCGCTGAACGGCAAGACGCCGCTGGTCATCGGGGTGGTGCTGTTCCTCGGGTTCCTGTTGCTGCTCGTGGCGCTGCAGGCCCCGATCCTCGCCGCGGTCGGCGTGATCACGAACCTCCTGGCGGTGGCTGCCGCGTTCGGCGTGGCGAAGCTGATCTTCCAGGACGGCAACCTCGCCGGGCTGCTCGGCCTGGAACCCCAGGGCTATCTCAACGCGTGGGCCCCGGTGTTCTTCTTCGCGATGGTGTTCGCCATCTCGATGGACTACACGGTGTTCCTGCTCTCCAGCGCCAAGGAGCACTGGGACAAGAGCCATGACCCGAAGGAGGCGATGGTCGGCGGCCTCGCGCACTCCGGCCGGGTGGTGTTCGCCGCGGCGGCCGTGATGGTCGCGGTGTTCTTCACCTTCGCGCTCTCCGGGCCGCTGCCCCCGAAGGAGATGGGTGTGATCCTCGGCATCGCGGTGCTGCTCGACGCGTTCCTCATCCGCCTGCTGCTCGTGCCGGTCGCACTGCGGCTGCTGGGCACGTGGGCGTGGTGGCTGCCCAAGCCGCTGGACAAGGTGCTCCCGGACGTGCGGTTCGGGCACGCGTGACCGTCTGAGCTACGGCGGGACCGGATGGGGCGACAGCTCCGCCGTGTCCCGCCCGCTCAGCTCGGCCAGCGACCGGCCCTTCGGCTCGATCCGCAGGGCCGCCGTCACGAAGAACGCCACCACGCACAGGCCGGAGATGATGGCCAGCAGCGCGCTCGTCCCGAGGTCATCCTGCAGGATGGGGAAGAGGAAGACCCCGAGCGCCGCGCCGAACTTCGCGCACGCCGCCGCGAAGCCGTGGCCCGCGGCGCGCACCTCCTCGGGGAAGACCTCCGCGGGCAGCGCGTACGTCGTCGCGTTCGGCCCCGCGTTCATGAAGAAGTTGAACAGCGCGAACCCGAGGAACACCATCCACAGGTGGTCCTCGCCGCCGCCATCCAGGCCGTCGGCGACCGCCAGCAGCGCGAGCGCGACGGCCATCATCGCGAAGCCCGCGAGCTGCAGGGGCACCCGTCCGAGCTTGTCGACGAGGAAGATCGCGGTGATGAACCCGAGCACGAGGAACACGTCCAGCGCGGCCGTGCCCTCCGTGGAGGCGATGTCGTCGCTGATGAACGTCGTGTCCGGTCCGGCCAGCGCCATGGCGGCGAGCAGGGTGGGGGTGAAGATCCCGACGCCGTAGGTCGCGATGTCCATGAGGAACCACGGGATCGCGGTGAACGCGGTGCGCCGTCGCAGCGCCCGGCCGAACAGCTTGGGCTGGATGAGCGCCCGCAGGCCCTCCGGAGGCGCCTCGCCCGCCCCGCGGTCGGCGTCGGTGACGACCACCGGGTGGCCGACGAGCTCCTCGGTGACCGCGGCGGCCTCGTCCTCGCGCCCGTGTGACGCCAGCCACCGCGGGCTCTCCGGGGTGCCGCGCCGCAGCCAGATGATGATCAGCGCGGGGACGACGCCGAACCCGAGCATCAGCCGCCACGACTCGACCTCGGGAAGCGCGAGCAGGATGCCGACCCCGACGAGCGCGCCCAGCAGGATGCCGGCGGCCTGCAGGCTGAACGCGCCGACGAGCCAGCGGCCCCGGTCGCGCCGCGGCAGGACCTCGGCGAGGTAGCTGGCGGCGATCGGGTAGTCCAGGCCGATCGCGATGCCCAGCAGGAACCGGAACGCGATCAGCGACCACACGTCCCACGCGACGACGCACAGCAGGCTGAAGACGACGAAGAGCCACAGGTCGTACTTGAAGAGCCGGGCGCGGCCGAACTTGTCTCCGAGTGGGCCCAGCAGCCCGGCGCCGACCATCGCACCCACGATCGCCGCGGCGGACACCAGGCCCTTCTGCGCCGCACTCAGCCCCCACTCCTCGGCGATCAGCGGGTTCGCGACGCCGATGATGAAGAAGTCGAAGCCGTCGAGCAGGATCCCGAGCCCCGCGAGCAACCAGATCCGGCGGTGCTTGGGGCCCATGCGGGCGGCGTCGAGGGCCGCGCCGAGCGCGACGGGTGCAGTGGCAGGCACGGTTCGATCCTCGGCTGTCGCGGCATCGGGCTTGAGTGGCGGGTCTCACCCGTTCATCGGCCTACCATCCAGACCATGGACGTCGCCATCGCAGGAGGCCACGGTCAGATCGCCCGGCTCCTCGCCGAGCGGCTCGCCGCCCGCGGGGACCGGGCGTTCGCGCTCATCCGCAACCCCGAGCACGCAGACGACGTCCGGCGCGCCGGTGCCGAACCGGTCGTGTGCGACCTCGAGGCGTCGACGGCGGCGCAGGTCGCCGAGGCGCTGGGCGACGTCGACGCCGTCGTCTTCGCCGCCGGAGCGGGACCCGGCAGCGGCGAGGCGCGGAAGTGGACCGTGGACTTCGGGGCGGCCGCCACCCTCCTGGCGGCATGCAAGGTCGCCGGGATCACGCGCTACGTCATGGTCAGCGCCATTCGCGCGAACACGCCGCCACCCACCGGCGGGGACGTGTTCGGGGAGTACCTGCGCGCGAAGGCCGCAGCCGACCGGGCCCTGGAGGTCAGCGGGCTGGACTGGACCATCGTGCGCCCAGGGCAGCTCACCAACGACGCGCCCACCGGTCGCGTGCACGCCGCCCACGTCCTCGATCGCGGCCAGATCGCGCGGGGTGACGTCGCCGAGGTGCTGGCGTGGGTGCTCAACACCCCGGGGACGGTGCACGTCGCGTTCGACGTCGTCGGCGGACCCGTCCGCATCGAGGAAGCGGTCGCGAAGATCGGGCGATGAGCGACACCGCTCAAGCCCCGTGGACTCCTGGCGATCCTCGGGGCATGGCCCCCCTCGATCCGGCGCTCGTGCGCGCCCTGCATCCCGGCGTCGTCCGTCACGACCGGATCACGCGGGACGCGCCGCTGCACGAGGTGTTCCAGACGTCGACGATCGCCGCGCTGCTCGACGGCGCCTACGACGGCGACGTGACGTTCGGCGAGCTGCGCGCCCACGGGGACCTGGGACTCGGCACGCTCCAGCACCTGGACGGCGAGATGATCGCGCTCGACGGCGAGTTCTGGCAGGCGTCGGCCACCGGCCGCCTGCGCCGGATCGCCGACGACGAGCGGACCCCGTTCGCGGTGGTCTGCCCGTTCGCACCCGACGTCAGGGTCACGCTCGGCGCGCCGCGCACCCACGACCAGCTGCTCGCCGAGATCGAGCGCCACATCCCCGAGAGCGGCACCGTCGCCGTCCGGATCGACGGCCGGTTCTCCCACGTCCGCGCGCGCTCGGTCCCCGCGCAGCGCCGTCCCTACCTGCCGCTGGCCGAGGTCGCCGCGCGCCAGGTCCTCTTCGAGTGGCGTGACCTCGACGCGACGCTCGTCGGCTTCCGCTTCCCGCAGTCGGCCGCCGGCATCGAACTGCCGGGCCACCACCTGCACATCATCAGCGCGGATCGCACGCGCGGGGGACACGTCCTCGCCGCGGACCTTGCGCACGGGACGCTCCAGGTCGACCGCGTCAGCGCGATGCGCCTCGAGCTACCGGCGGGCGTCCAGCTGCCCGACCCGCCGGCCGAGCGCGACGCGGCCGTGCTCGAGCGCATCGAGCACGACCCGCCGGACACGGCCGCCGCCGCGTAGCCGCCCTCACGCGGTCGCCGGCGCGGGAGCGGCATCCGGCTGCCCCGGCCGTACGAAGATCCGCTGTCCCACCGCGAGGTCCAGCCGGGCCGCTTCGCCGCGCGTCGTCTGGGCCGAGAGCTGCTCACCCTCCGCGTCGCGCAGCTCGACACGGACCTCGAATCCGAGGTGCACCACGCGCTCGACCACGGTGCCGACTGCGCCGTCGATGGGCTCATGGGAGAGCACCAGGTCGTGCGGGCGCACGAGCTCGCCGCGGAGCACCGCGGTCGGGCCCAGGAACGACATGACGAAATCGTTCGCCGGTGTCTCGTAGACCTCACGCGGGCTGCCCCACTGCTCGATCGCGCCCTCGTTGAGCACCGCGATGTGGTCGGCGACGTCCAGGGCCTCCTCCTGGTCGTGCGTGACCAGCACCGTGGTCACGCCGGTCTCCGACTGCAGCTGGCGCAGCCACCCACGGAGGTCCTCGCGGACCTTGGCGTCGAGGGCGCCGAACGGCTCGTCGAGGAGCAGGACCTTGGGGTGGACCGCCAGCGCGCGAGCCAGTGCCATCCGCTGGCGCGGACCGCCGGACAGCTGGGATGGGTAGCGGTCCTGGTAGCCGTCAAGCCCGACGATCTCCAGCAGCTCGTCGACGCGCCTGGCGATCTCCGCCTTCGGCTGCTTGCGGATCGATGGTCCGAAGCCGACGTTGTCGCGCACCGTGAGGTGCTTGAACGCCGCGTAGTGCTGGAAGACGAACCCGATCTCGCGCTTCTGCGGCGGCACGTACGTGACGTCCTCGTCGCCGATGCGGACCGTCCCGCCGTCCGGCACCTCGAGGCCCGCGATGGCGCACAGCAGCGTCGACTTGCCGGACCCCGAGGGGCCCAGCAGCGCGGTCAGCGAACCGCTGGGGATGTTGAGCGTGACGTCCCGGAGGGCGTGGTAGTCCCCATAGTGCTTCTCCAGGTGTTCCACCACGATCGCGTGGGCGACGGCGTCGGTCATGTGGTCTTCCTCTTGCGGTCCAGGACGGTCATGAGCAGCAGGGTCAGGATGGCGAGGAGCATCAACAGCGTCGAGGCCGCGTAGGCCCCGTAGACGTTGAAGTCGTCGACGTACCGGGAGTGCACGAGCAGGGTCAGGGTCTGCGACTGCCCGGCGACGCCGGCGGAGACCATGATCACGGCGCCGAACTCCCCGAGCGCGCGAGCGACGGTGAGCACGACCCCGTAGGTCAGCCCCCAGCGGATGGCCGGCAGCGTGATGCGCCAGAAGGTCTGCCAGCGCGACGCGCCAAGCGTGGCGGCGGCCTGCTCCTGTTCCTCGCCGATCTCGTGCAGGACGGGCTCGACCTCGCGGACGACGAACGGCAGCGTCACGAAGATGGTGGCCAGCACCATGCCGGGCAGGGCGAAGATGACCTTGATGCCGGCGTCGTCGAGGAAGCCGAGCCAGCCGCTGGCGCCCCAGAGCAGGATCAGCGAGGCGCCGACGACGATGGGGGACACCGCGAACGGGAGGTCGACGATCGCCTGGACGATCCCGCGGCCGGGGAACCGTCCCCGCACCAGGGCCAGCGCGGTGACGATGCCGAAGACGACGTTCAGCGGCACGACGATCGCGATGATGATCAGCGACAGGCTGAGCGCCGAGATCGCCGCCGGCGTGGTGATCGATTCCCAGAAGGCCAGCAGCCCGTCCTCGAACGTCCGGATCAGGATCAGGACGATCGGCGTGAGCACCAGGATGCCCAGGTAGCCGAGAGCGATTGTGCGCAGCGACAGCCGCGCGGGGGTCGACGGGGTCATCCCGCGCGCTCCTCTCGACGCGCCGCGCGCCCGCCGATCAGGCGAAGCACGAGCAGGACGATGAAGGCGATCAGCAGCAGCGTCACCGACACGGCGGCGGCGTTGACGAAGCGGTCGATCTCGATCTGCTTCTGGATGTACTGCGACGCCACCTCGGTCTCACGCGGGATGCCGCCGCCGATGAGGACGACCGATCCGTACTCGCCGATGGCGCGCGTGAACGCCAGGCCCGCGCCGCTGAGGATCGCGGGCGCCAGCGTCGGCAGGATGATGCGGCGGAACGTCGTCAGGTTGCTCGCGCCGAGGGAGGCCGCGGCCTCCTCGACCTCCTTGTCGAGTTCGATGAGCACCGGCTGCACGGCGCGGACGACGAACGGCAGCGTCACGAACAGTAGCGCGATCACGAGCGCCGGCCGGGTGGCGTTGAGCTCGATGTTGAACGGGCTCTGCGGCCCGTAGAGCGACAGCAGGACGATGCTCGCGACGATCGTCGGCAGGGCGAACGGCAGGTCGATCAGTGCGTTGACGAAGCCCTTGCCCCGGAAGTCGTCGCGGACCAGGACCCAGGCGACGAGCGTGCCCATCACCACGTTGATGAGCGTGACGATGAGCGACACGCCGACGGTGACGGTCAGCGCCGCCCGGGCGGCGGGTGCATCGATCGCGTCGATGAACCCGCCGAGCCCGTTGTCGAACGACCGGACCGTGATCGCCGCCAGCGGCAGCAGCACGATCACGCTGAGCCACAGCACGGCGACACCGAGCCCGATGGGCCCGATGCCGCCGGCGGCGGTGCGCCCCATGCGTCGCCTGGACGCGGAGGCGGGGTGAGTGACGGTGCTGGCTGCCATGGCCGGCGTCAGCCAGTGGCCTCGTCGTAGATCTTCGCGATCGAGCCGTTGTCCGGGTCGAAGAACTCCGCGTCGACATCGGGCCAGCCGCCCAGGTCACCGATGGTCCACAGCTGCTCGGGCTCCGGGAACTTCTCGGCGTACTCGGCGAGGATCTCCTCGTTGACCGGCCGGAAGCCCGCCTCGGCCCACAGCTTCTGCCCCTCGTCGCTGTAGAGAAACTCCTTGAACGCCTCTGCCTGCTCGGGGTGCTTGCTGGTGTTCAGCACCGCGACCGGGTTCTCGATCTTGAACGTCCCGGGCGGCGTCACGAAGTCGACCTTCTCGCCCTCCTCCTTGATGAACAGCGCCTCGTTCTCGTAGGTGAGCAGGACGTCGCCGGTGCCCTGGAGGAACGTCTCCGTGGCCTCACGGCCGGACTTCGGCTGGACCTTGACGTGCTCGGAGACGAGCTGGTCGATGTACGCCAGCCCGGCGTCCTTGTCCTTGCCGCCGTTGCTCTTGACCGCGTAGGGCGCGAGCAGGTTCCACTTGGCCGACCCGGAGCTGAACGGGTTCGGCGTGACGACCTCGAGGCCGTCCTGGAGCAGGTCGTCCCAGTCCTGTATGTTCTTCGGATTGCCCTCCCGGGTCACGATCGTGACGACCGAGCCGAACGCGAGGCCCTGGTTCTCGTCCTGGTTCCAGTCCTCGTCGACGATCCCGGCCTTCACCAGGCGCGTGACGTCGGGCTCGACGGAGAAGTTGACGAGATCGGTGGCCAGCCCGGCCTCGACCTTGCGCGACTGGTCACCCGACGCGCCGTAGGACTGCGCGAACGTCACGCCCTCACCCGCGTCGGTCTTCTGGAAGGCGGGGATGAGCTGGTCGAAGCCGACCTTCGGGACCGCGTACGCGACGAGGGAGAGCTCGACGCCGCTGCCAGAAGCCGACGCTTCGCTGTCGCCCCCGTCGGTGCTGTCGCTCGAGCCGCCGCAGGCGGCCAGCGCGAGAGTTGTGAGGACCACCCCGAAGGTGGCGGAAACGGCTCGTGTACGCATGCAACCTCAGTTTCGGAATCGGTTGAGGACTATCCCCATCTAGTAAAACCCTATCGGATTAGACCAGAATAGGACCGACGGGTGTCGCCACCCCTTCCGCGAGGTCCTGCGGGTCGGCCTCAGCTCACACGTCGACCTCGACGAGCCGCCCGTCCTCGACGTGGAAGACGAACCCCCGGACACCGTCGCGGTGGGGGAGCGCCTCGCACGCGCGCACGCGCTGCACGGACTCGGCGACCTCCTGGTAAGGCATGGAGGGCCAGGCCGGCGCGGCGCCCGTCTCGGCCTCGATCTCCGCGGTGAGCGCCGGCTCGTCGAGGCCCGCGGCGCCACAGTCCGTGTGATGGATGACCATCACCTCGCGCGTGCCCATGCGGCGCTGGCTGATGGCGAGTGCGCGCAGTTCGTACGGGCCGATGAGCGCGCCGGGGTTGCGCAGGATGTGGGCGTCGCCCGGGCGCAGGCCGAGGATGCGGATCGGATCGATGCGCGCATCCATGCACATCACGACCGCGAGGCCGCGGCGCGGAGGCGCACCCAGGGTGGGTGTGGCCACGTTCTCTGCCGCCCGTTCGGCGGCCTGGACGCAGTCGTCGATGGCGCTCATGTGAGAAAAAGACCTACTTCCCGGTCGACATTAGGTGTGGATAGCTGGAGCATGGCTCGGGGGCGCGTGGGCGCCTCCGCCGTTGCCCTCCATGATGACCAGATCTCCATTTCACGTTAGTTTCGTCGCCTCTCCGGCCGCCCGCACGCCGGGAGCGGCGTCGTGACGGCCCTCGGAGAGCTTGCGTCGGGTGTCATGAGCCACATCGGCGACCGGCTCGATGCGCCGGACGCCGAGCATTCCGGGCGGAGGTCCTGCCGCCTACCGGTTCGGCATGATGCGCGGGTGCGCGTCTCCGCCAAGGTTGACTATGCCCTGCGTGCCGCGACCGAGCTGGCCGCGGTCGACGATCCGAGCGTGCCGATGAAGGCCGAGGCCATCGCGCGGGCGCAGGACATCCCCGTGAAGTTCCTGGAGAACATCCTGCAATCGTTGCGCCATGCCGGCATCGTGCAGAGCAAGCGCGGACCGGACGGCGGTCATCTTCTCGCGCGGCCGGCGAAGGACATCGCGCTCGCGGATGTCATCCGCGCCATCGACGGACCACTGGCCGGCGTGTCCGGGCAGTCCCCGGATCAGCTGGAGTTCATCGGGGCGGCGGAGCCGCTGCGCGACGTCTGGATCGCGGTCCGGGCGAACCTGCGCGCCGTGCTGGAACGGACCACCCTGGCCGACGTGGCGGCGGGCAAGCTGCCCAAGCCCGTCGTCAAGCTGACGTCCGACCCGGACGCCTGGGAACGCCGCTGACGCGCCAGGCGTTTGTCCATCCTGGCCAGTTCGTCGGGATGAGTTTCGACATCGGGCCAAGGTGACGACGGCCTTCGACCGGCACCGTGCAGGTGTGGCGTCGAACGACAGGATGTCTCCCGTGCGCGAGCGCGCGCTCCCCGCCGTGTCACCGGGGCTGCGTCGCGAGCGTCCCGGACGCCGGGCCAACGACGCGCTCACCGCGCTCGTCTTCTCCGGGACGGGCGGGCGCACGGCAGGCCCGGAGCCCGCTCGCGGTCCCGGGCGCCTGAGTCCTCGGCTGCGCGGAGTGCTGCGCGAACGAGCGGCGCGTGCTCGTCGCGACGGCGGCGACCCGGCGCTGCTCGATGCCCTCTCGCTCGTGGCGCTCCTGCGCAGTCGCTGGATCTCGAGCCTGGAGCTCACCGAGGCCTACCTCGCGCGGATCGGGCGTCTCAACGGCGATGGTGGCGCGATCGCCGCGGGCTGCGGGCCCGACGGACCGGACCGCCGGCACGCCGTCTACGCCGGCAACGGGGCGCTGAACGCGTTCGTCAGCGTGTCCGCGCATCGCGCCAGGGAGGCCGCGCGGGCCGCCGACGCGCGCCTGGACGCCGCCGCCCGGGGCGGGCCGGCCGCACCGCTGCTGTGTGGCGTGCCGATCGCGCTGAAGGACGTCATCGCCGTCGACGGCCTGCCGCTGTCGCTGGGCTGCCCGTCGCTGCGCGGCCAGCGGGTGACCGGCGACTCGGTGATCTCCGCACGCCTGAAGGCCGAGGGCGCGGTGCTCCTGGGCCACACCCACACGGGCCCGTGGACGGCGGACGACCTGTGCGCGCAGACGGCGAATCCGTGGCGCCGCGAGCTGGCCGTCGGTGGGTCGAGCGGCGGCTCGGCGGTTGCCGCCGCCGCGCGGCTGGCTGCGCTGACCGTCGGCACCGATACGGGCAACTCGGTCCGCAACCCCGCCCAGCAGGCGGGCATCTCAGCGCTGAAGCCGAGCCAGGGCCTGATCCCGCTCACGGGCGTCGCGCCGCTCATCCCCGGCCTGGACCACGCGGGACCGATGGCGCCCGCGTTCGAAGACCTCAGCCTGCTGCTCTCCGCCCTCGCCGGGGCGGACCCCGCCGACCCGCACGCGCAGTGGGCGCCGGTGTCACCCGCGTTCCCGCTGCTCGCCCGCGGAGGCGACCGCCCGCTGGCCGGGATGCGGATCGGGTCGACGATCGAGACCGAGCCGGAGCCCGCACGCGACACCTGGGACCCCGACGTCGTGGACGCCCTGCGCCGCGCCGAGCGTGAGCTGCGCGAGCTGGGCGCCGAGATCGTCCCCGTGACCCCGCCCGACCGGGTGCACGCCGACACGCACGAGCTGCTCGTCGCGCACGACCGGCGCCGCCTGCTCGCCGACACCTACACGCGCGAGGACGATGCCGCCATGGCCGCGGCCGTCCGCCTGCGCCACCGGCGCGCCCCCGAGGAACACGACGCGCTGCTCCGCCAGGCCCCGAGCGACGCGGAGCTCGACGCCGCGCGCCGGGCCCGTCGCGCCTACCGCGAGGCGTGGACCCAGCTGCTGGCCGAGCGCGAGCTCGATGCTGTGTTGTGGCCCCAGAAGGTGCAGCTGCCCCCGCGTCGCGCCGACGACCTCACGCCCCCGTTCGCCGGCGTCGACCAGGCCCGCGCGAACACGCTCGGGTGGCCGTGCGCCCAGCTGCCGCTCGGGCCGGGCGCCCGCAGCGGGCTGCCGGTCGGCGTGGACATCGCCGCGCCGTGGGGCCAGGACGCGACGGTGCTGCGGATCGGCCTGGAGTACCAGGAGCGCCACCCGCACCACCTGGCGATCCCTACGCCGTGAGCACGTCGAGCAGGCGCTGGAGGTCCTGCTCGGAGTTCCACACGCCGGTCGAGACGCGGATGTAGGGCCGGCCGGGGAGGTCGCGGACGACGACGCCGGCGTCGGCGAGCCGCGCGCGCATCGCCGGCGGGTCCGGGGTGACGACACTCAGCAACGGGGTGCGGTCGCGCGGTGCGACCTCGTAGCCGCCCTCGCGCAGCGTCTGCTCGAGCAGATCCGCGAGGCCGGCCGAGCGGGCGAAGACCTGGTCCCAGCCGATGTCCGCGAGCAGCTCCGTGGCGGTCGCGCCCGCGCTGGCCATCTCGGCGGAGATCGCCGACGCGTCGAACCGGCGGGCGTCCGGCCACGGCTCGGCGTCGAGTCCGCGCGCCGGCTCGGCGAGGTTGCCGTAGCTCAGCGCGAACGGGCGCAGGGTGTCCGCCCAGTCGCGGGAGACCCACAGCATGCCCAGGCCCACCGGGCCGCACAGCCACTTCTGGCCCGCCCCGGTGTAGGCGGCGCAGCCGAGCGACGCGGGGTCGACGGCGATCGCCCCCGCACCCTGGGCGCCGTCGTAGATCACGGGGATGTCGCGGCCGACCTCGCGCAGCGCGGCCTCGGGCGCGCGTTCGCCGTTGACCCAGGAGACGTGGGAGCAGGCGACCGCGCGGGTGGCCGGGCCGACGGCGTCGGCGACGTCCGCGAGAGGGACGGCGCGGATCGTGACCCCGCTGAGGTTGCGCAGCGCGGCGAGCGGGCCGAGGAGACCCGGGTGCTCGTCGGTCGAGGTGACGACCTCGTCGCCGGGCTGCAGGCGCAGCGACGCGAGGACGCGGCCCAGGCCGTCCGTGGTGGACGTGGTGAGCGCGACGTCTGCGGGCTCGGCGCCCAAGGCCTCGGCGTACGCCGCGCGCAGGCGCGCGTGCGCGCTGACCAGCACCTCGAAGTACGCGGGGCCGCGCCCGACGACGGCGGCGCGCGAGGTCCCGTCAGCGAGGGCGTCGGCGGTGGCCCAGGCCAGGGGACCGCAGGTGCCCGCGTTCAGGTACGCGGTCTGGGCGAGCACCGGGAGGCGGTTGCGCAGGTCTTGCAGCGGCTCGGAGCTCACCGACCGGACGCTACCGCCCCCGGCCGCACGATCGTCACCAGACGGTTACGTCGGAGTAACACCAGCGCGCGGTCGGCTGCCTACGTTCGCCGCACCCGTTTCCGGGGTTCTTCCCTCCGACTTGAGGAACGCATCATGTCCCTGCTCTCTCGCCGCGGCCCGCTGGCCGTGGCAGGCGCGTCGTTGGCCGCTGTCGTTGCGCTGTCCGGCGCTCCGGCCGTCTCCGCGGCCACGCCGAACGCATCGTTTCGCCTGACGCTGCTGCACAACAACGACGCCGAGTCCAAGCTGGTGACGGGCAACTCGATCGCGAACTACGGCGGGGTGGCCCGCTTCAAGACGGTCGTCTCGCGGCTGCGCGCCGAGGCAGACGCGTACTCCGATAACCAGATCGCCAACGGCCTGAAGCGCAAGGGCACGATCCTCGTGTCCTCGGGCGACAACTTCCTCGCCGGCACGAACCTCGCCGCCTCGTTTGCCAAGGGCGTGCCGTGGTACGACTCCCTCGCGTTCAACGCGCTGGACTACGACGCCGCGACGCTCGGCAACCACGAGTTCGATTTCGGCACGGCGCGCCTGGCGCAGTTCATCCAGGGCACGACCGACGTGCCGTTCCTGTCGGCGAACCTGCGGTTCAACCGTGACCCGAACCTCGCTCCGCTCGCCACGGCAGGGCGCATCAAGGCGTCGACGATCATCGACGTCGGTGGCGACAGGGTCGGGGTCATCGGTCTGACGCCCCCGAACCTGAAGCAGATCGCCTCGCCCGGCAATCGCATCACGATCCTGCAGAACGTCGCCGCGTTCGCCCAGCGTGAGGCCAACGCGCTGCGCGCCGACGGGGTCAACAAGGTCATCCTCTCCAGCCACCTTCAGGGGCTCGTCAACGAGGAAGCCCTGATCCCGAAGCTCAGCAACATCGACGTGGTGATCGCGGGCGGCGGCGACGAGCTGCTCGCGAACCCGTCCGACACCCTGATCCCGGGTGCGGGGTCCCCCGTCGGGCCGTACCCCAAGCCGATCGCCGATCGCAACGGCCGCCAGGTTCCGGTCGTCACGACGCAGGGCGAGCTGCGGTACGTCGGCCGTCTCACGATCGAGTTCACCCCGGGCGGCATCGTCCGGTCGATCGACACTGACGACAGCGGCCCGGTTCGCGTGTCCGGCAACGTGGCCGACGCGGACGTCGCCGAGCGCGATCCGCAGCTCGCCGCGGAGGTCGAGCAGCCGCTGATCGACTTCAGCGCGGCGATCAACAGCAACATCATCGGGTCGAGCGAGGTCGCGCTGAACGGCGGCAACCCCGATCCGATCCGCCTGAAGGAGAGCAACCTCGGCAACCTCGTCGCCGACGGGTACCTGCACGCCGCGCGGCGCGCGGGCCGTCCCGCACAGGTGGCCCTCGGCAACGGCGGCGGGATCCGGTCGTCGATCGCGGCGGGCCCGCTCTCGCTGGGCAACACGTTCGCGGTGCTGCCGTTCTCGAACTTCGTCGCGCGCGTGGCTGACATGCCGCGGTCGCAGCTGAAGGAGCTGCTCGAGCACGGATACGGAGCGCTGCCCAACGCCAACGGCAAGTTCAGCCACATCGCGGGCATGTCCGTCGAACTGAGCACCGCCTGCACCGCGCAGGTGACGAACACCAACGGGACGATCGCGACCCCGGGGCGCCGGGTGCGCAATGTCACGCTCGACAACGGGACGAAGATCGTCGAGGACGGCGAGGTCGTCGCGGGTGACCCGATCGACGTCGCGACGCTCGACTTCCTCGCCAACGGCGGCGACGGCTACCCGTTCCGCGGCGCGGCGTACGAGGTCCTCGGGCGCACCTACCAGCAGTCCCTGGAGGACTACATCAAGGACGCGCCCGGCGCCGGCGGGCTCGGCACCACGGTCACGGCGGCCCAGTACCCGGTCGGCGGCGAAGGCCGGATCACGATCTCGGCTGCGGCGCCCGCCGGCGGCTGCTGATCGCACGACGCCTACGGCAGGCCGCGCCCGCGATGCAGCGGGCGCGGCCACCGGTCCACGTCGTAACCTGCCCACCGTGCGGGTCACTCTCCCTGACGGAACACCTCTCGAGCTCGACGACGGCGCGACCGGCGCCGATGCGGCCGCCGCGATCGGCCCCGGGCTGGCGAAGGCCGCGCTCGCGGTCAAGCAGCAGGGGACCGTCCGCGACCTGAGCGCCCCGCTCATCGACGGCGAGCCGGTCGAGATCATCACCGAGCGATCGGGCCAGGACGCGCTGGACCTGGTCCGCCACGACACGGCGCACGTCCTGGCCGCCGCGGTGATGGAGCTCTACCCCGGCGTGAAGATCTCCATCGGCCCCCCGATCGACCAGGGCTTCTACTACGACTTCGACTTCCCCGAGGGCGTGTCGCTCAACGAAGGCGACTTCGCGGCCATCGAGGCGAAGATGAAGGAGCACATCTCCGCCGACGAGGAGTTCGTGCGCGAGGAGGTGTCGGTCGCCCAGGCACTCGAGCGCTTCCGCGCCGAGGGGCAGGACTACAAGGTCGAGCTCATTGAAGACCTCGTCCGCGACCAGGGCATTGAGACCGTGAGTCTCTACACCAACGGCCCGTTCACCGACCTCTGCCGCGGCCCGCACGCACCGTCGACGAAGCGGATCGGCGCGTTCAAGCTGCAGAGCGTGGCGGGCGCGTACTGGCGCGGCGACGCGAGCCGCCAGATGCTCACGCGCGTGTACGGCACCGCGTTCTTCAAGAAGAAGGAGCTCAACGCCCACCTCGAGCTCCTCGAGCAGGCCCGCGCGCGCGACCCTCGCAAGCTCGGCGCCGCGCTCGACCTCTTCATGTTCAGCGAGCTGTCACCAGGCTCGCCGTTCTGGCAGCCCAACGGCATGCAGATCTGGAACTCGCTCACCGAGTTGTGGCGGGCCGAGAACGCGCGGCGCGGGTACCGCGAGGTGCGCACCCCGATCCTGTTCGACGTCGACCTGTTCAAGACGTCGGGCCACTGGGACACCTACCGCGAGAACATGTACTTCACCGAGGTGGAGAAGCGGGCGATGGGTCTGAAGCCCATGAACTGCCCGGGGCACATCCAGCTCTACAAGAACGCGCGCCACAGCTACCGCGACCTGCCGATCCGCTACTCCGAGGCGGGCCTGGTCCATCGCCACGAGCCGAGCGGGACGCTCCACGGCCTACCACTAGATGGCACGAGGGGGCTGATACGATCGGGGCATGCAGACCGATGCGATCAGCACCCTTACTGTCGTGGCCGCGCTCCTTGGAGGCCTCGCCCTCCTGATC
>SYBY01000082.1 GCA_005788585.1 Actinomycetota bacterium
CATGGCGTCCGGGGTGGACAAGCGGATCAAGTCCGTCGTCTCGATGAGCGGCTGGACCGACCTCGGCCGCGCGCTGTTCCCGAACGAGACGCGCAACTCGTGGCCTGGATTCATCCTCTGGGCGTCCGCCAAGCAGGCGTCCAACGAGAGCCCCGAGTTCAACGAGGTCTTCAACCAGTTCTTCCAGTTCCGCAAGAGCGCGGAGACGCTGGCGTTCGCCCGCGGGCGGTCCGCCATCTCCTACCTGGATCGCATCAACGCCAACCGGCCCGCGATCATGATGGCCCAGAACTGGAACGAGCTGGCGTTCCCGCCCGACCAGTTCCTCGACTTCTACGAGGACCTCCAGGTCCCGCGGCGGCTGTACCTGCGGCCCGGCGACCACGTCGGTCAGGAGACCATGGGCCTGCTCGGTCAGTGGAGTCCCGTCTTCAGCCGGATGTACCGCTGGTTCGACCAGACGGTGCGCGACCCGTCGCAGCGCGAGTCGCTCGGCCAGCAGATCGAGATCCAGCCGCGCGCGCCCTACGGCGACCGCCGCGAGGAGACCTACACCAACTGGAGTGAGGCGACCACCGGTACGAAGCGCTGGCACCTGGGCGCCGTCATGAACAAGAAGGGCGACGGCGGGCTGGCGGATGCCCCGCAGACGGGCTGGTCGACGACGATCAAGCCCGGCCTGAACGTCGTCAACCACGTCGGCGGCCCGATCGTCTCGCACCTGACCGAGGTCTGGTGGGGTCGGCCGGTCTGGAGCGAGCCGAAGTACATCGACCGCAAGACGAGCGCGACGTGGTTCAGCGGCCCGATGACCGACTGGGTCCGCATGCGCGGCTCCGCGAAGGTCCACGTGACCGTCACGCCGACCCACGCGAAGGGGTTCCTCAACCTCGTCCTGTGGTCGGTGGGCAACAACAACAGCGGCCGGCACATCACGCACGCGCCGATCACGTGGCGGAACAAGACGCCGGGCAAGCCCTTCACGCTCGACCTCGAGCTGCGCCCGAACGCGTACAACATCCCGCCGGGGCACCGGCTCCTGCTCGCGGCGAGCACCTTCGAGCCGAACTACTACCTCGAGCGCAACCCGCCCGGCAGCACGCTGACGTTCAGCTCGCCGGCCGCCGACCCGTCGTGGATCGACCTGCCGACGCGCTGAGCGCGCGTCGGACCGGCGCGCCGCGGGATCGACCCGCGGCGCGGCCGGAAGGCGATCAGCCGCCGGCGACCTCGACGCGGACGAGCTCGCCCGCGAGATAGGCGGCGCGGGCGCCGTGCCGGGCGATCTTGCCGCTCGACGTGCGAGCGATCGTGTCGGGCTCGACGAGGACGAACTCGTGCAGCCCGACCGCGTGCTCTGCGGAGACCGCGGCGCGTGCGGCCGCGGCGATCTCGTCGAGCCGCGCGGGTGCGTCCTCGACCGAGCGGTGACGCTCGGCGACGACGACCACGACCTCGCCGCCGTCGCCCGGCACCGCGAACGCGGCGAGCCGGTGCGCGGCGATCGCGGCGTCGGCCTGCTCGACCGACAGCTCGACATCGTGCGGGTAGACGTTGCGGCCGTCGATGATGATGAGGTCCTTGCGACGGCCCGTGACGTACAGGTCGCCGTCGACGATGGCTCCGAGGTCGCCGGTGCGCAGCCACGGGCCGGCAGGGAGCTCCCCGGGATGGTCGAGGGTGCCGCCGAACGTCGCGGCGGTCTCGTCGGCCCGCTGCCAGTACGCGCGGCCGACGTTCGGGCCGCACACCCAGATCTCGCCGACCCGGCCGGCGGGCAGCCGCAGGCCGTCCTCGACGATGGCGACGTGCTGACCCGCCGGCGTCGTGCCGCACGAGACCAGGCGGATCGACCGCCCCGCCCCGGCAGGCTCCAGCCCGCCGTGCTGCAGGGCCGAGGCGTCGAAGTCCCGCACGAGCGGGGCCTGCCCCGGCCGGCTGCGGGTGACGAACACCGTGGCCTCAGCGAGGCCGTACGACGGGTAACAGGCCTCGGGGCGCACCCCGACCGGCCCGAACGCCTCGAGGAACGTGTCGACGGTCGCCGGCAGCACCGGCTCGGCACCGTTGAGCAGGGCGATGACGCCGGAGAGGTCGAGCTCCTCGCGATCGGCGTCCTTGATGCGCTTGGCCACGTAGCCGTAGGCGAAGTTCGGCGCGGCGCTGATGACGTGCTGCTTGCCGCTCATCATCGCGACCCACCGCTGCGGGCGCATGAGGAACGCGAGCGGGTCCATCAGGTGCGCGTGCGCACCGCAGACGATCGCGCCCGGCGCCCCGATGAGCAGGCCCATGTCGTGGAACAGGGGCAGCCAGCTCACCGCGTTGGTGTCGGCGTAGCGCAGGTCGTACCCGTCGATGATCTGCCGCGAGTTCGCGAGGAGATTGCCGTGCGTCAGTTCGACGCCCGCGGGCGCGCGCGTGGAGCCGGACGTGTACTGGAGGTACGCGAGGTCGTCCGGCGTGATGTCGTCCGGGGCGACGAAGGTGTCGGCGAGCGCGGCGCCGTCCTCGCCCGCGAGGGTGTCGACGCAGATCACGCGCGCGGGGTCGTTCCCGGCGAGGCCGGAGACGAGCTCGAGCTTGTCGGTGGTGGCGAGCAGGCACACCGGCTCGCAGTCGGCGAGCACGCCGTGCAGGCGGTCGCCGTGGCCGGGCATGTCCGGGGAGAAGAGCGGGACACCGACGACACCGGCCCGCAGGACCGCCGCGAACGCGACGACGTACTCCAGGCTCTGCGCGCAGACGATCGCGACGCGGTCGCCGCGCTGGGCGCGCTGCATGACGGCCGCGGCCACCGCGCGCGACCAGCGGTCGAGCTCGGCGAACGTGATCGTGCGCGTGTCGCCCGCGCGGGTGGTCAGGTAGTCGGTGAAGGTCTGGGCCGGGGCGTCGGGCATGACGCGCGCCCAGTGCTCGAGGTAGTCCGCGACGAGCGCGCCCTCGCGGTCAGCGAGCGGATCGGGCAGCCGCGCCGGCGCAGACGTGAGTCCTCCGGTCATCGACGGTTCCTCCGAGCCGGAGCGACAGCACTGGTGGTTCGGACGTGCGCACCGATGGGTGCCACGTCCGCGCAACGGATGAACATCAGGTTCCCCCCTCTGGACAAGGCTCGCATCCGGTCTTCCCCAAGCCGAACCCGAGACAGGTGTCCCAGCCTACTGACACCGTGTCGATTGGGGAAGGGCGTCCGCCGTCGCAAGGTAGATTCCGTCTCATGTGGGAGCCAGGACAGGGGAGACCGCGGTGAGCGTGCTCGGAATCGGGCTCGACGTGATCGACATCGCGGGGTTCGCGCCCCGGGTCACCGAGGCGTCGTCCTTCGTCGACGCGACGTTCACGGCGGGCGAGCGCGCGGACGCGGAATTCGGGAGCGGCGACCGCACGCTGCGCCTTGCGGGTCGGTTCGCGGCCAAGCAGGCCTTCATCAAGGCGTGGTCCTCAGCGCGCTACGGGCGCCCGCCCGCCGTCCCCGGGGTGGACCTGCGCGCGATCGAGATCCAACTCGACGGCCAGGGCCGACCCGCGATCGCGCTCCACGGCGAGGTCGCCGAGGAGGTCTCGTCGCTGGCGGTGCAGCTGGAGCTGCGCGGGGAGATCGCCACACACGTCTCGATCAGCCATGACGGCGGGGTCGCGGCGGCGGTCGTGGTGCTCAGCGCCTCGACCCTCAGCGGCTGAGGGTCCCCGGTTCCGGGCGACCACCGACCGGTCGTCTGCACTTCCTGCCCTGAGGTTTGTACATCCGGTCCAAACCGGTGTCGCGAGGTGGCTGACACGATCGGACTCGGGCGTCGCCGACCGTCGGCGTCCCCATCCCGCTCCCAATCTGAAGGACCCTCCCCGTGAGTTCGAGCCCCGCCCCGCGGGCACGTTCGCGTGCCCGTGCGCGCCGCATCAGCGGCGCGCTGCTGTCCTCTGCCGGTCTGGCCCTCGCGGTCAGCGCGCCCGCCGAGGCGGTCAACTTCGTCAGCACCGCCAACGGCGTCGAGTGGGGCGTGCACGACGCCGCTCGTCCCGGCCTGGACACCGGCAGCATCCGCAACACGACGAACAACGGTCTCGTCGGCTTCGGCAATCTGCGGCTCAACGTCTCAGGGGTTCCGGACTCAGACACGACCAAGCGCTTCAACGGAGAGATGCTCCGGGGCTTCGGGCTGAAGTTCGACGGGGGCGACGGCACCGATCCGACATTCGCCACGACGACGCCGGTCACGCTCGGCGGCATCGAGGTCGAGCGCACGCTGACGCTCCTGTCGGCCAAGAACACGGCGCGCTGGCTCGACACGTTCACCAACACGACCGACCGCGTGATCACCGTCGCCACGTCGTTCGGCGGCACGGCAGGCACGACGAACGCCACGACGCACAGCAAGATCGTCGAGACGAGCAGCGGTGACACGACGGCCGACAGCGCCGACGCCTGGGTGCAGGTCGCGACGCCCCACAGCTCCGCCACCTCGCTGACCTCGGGCCCGACCATCAGTGGTCCGAGCGCCGTGGTGCTCGGCACACCGAGCTTCTCGGGCAACTTCACCGGGATCGGGGTGCAGCAGTACGACCCGTTCAACGATCCGATCCCCAGCGGGGATGGGCTGAAGGACAGCTTCTACGGCTACAAGCACACGCTGATCCTGCAGCCGGGCCAGACCAAGTCGATCCTGCGCTTCGTCGTCGTCGGCCGCGGCGAGAAGACGACGTCGAACAGCACACTCCCGGACCCCGGCACGCAGATCGCCGCGGTGAAGACCGGCGCGGCGGACCTCGCGGCGACGCCGGACCTCGGCGGGATCGCGTTCGCCGACATCTGCACGGTCGCCAACTGGAACCTCGCGGCGCTGCCCGCGTTCAACGAAGGGCTGTGTGAGGAGTTCGTCGAGCCGGCCGCGCCGACCGCGAAGCCCACGGCGCTGCCGACCACCGGATCGCCGTACGACGTCGTCGGCAAGTCGATGTCCGAGATCCAGGAGGACCTCGAGGCGGGCGTCACGACGTCCCAGCAGGTCACGCGGGCCTACCTCGACCGGATCGCCGCCTACGACACGGGCCCGTTCGGCCTGCACGCGTTCATCACCGTGGCGGACAACGCGATGGCGCAGGCCAAGGCCGCCGACGACCGGCGTGCCGCGGGGGAGACCGGGGACGTCCTCGGCATCCCGATCGCGGTGAAGGACAACTACGACACCGCCGGCATCCAGACGACGAACGGCACGAAGGCGCTGGAGGGCTTCGTCCCGAAGAAGGACGCCTTCCAGGTCAAGCAGCTACGTGACGCGGGCGCGGTCATCATCGGCAAGACGACGATGTCCGAGTTCGCCAACTCCGGCAGCTACTCGGAGTCGGGCTTCGGCATGGCGTGGAACGCGCACAAGCCGAGCAAGACGACGCTCGGCTCGTCGGGCGGCACGGGTGCGGCGATCCCGTCGAGCTTCGCCGCGATCGGCATGGGCTCGCAGACTGGCGTCTCGCTGTACGCGCCGTCGACCGGCGGCGGTCTGGTGACCATGCGCGGCACGGACGGCATCGCCTCCGGCGCCGGCGTCATGCCGCTGACCTGGCTGCAGGACTTCGCCGGCCCGATGGGCAAGACGGTGGAGGACGTCGCGCGGTTCCTGAACGTCACGACGGGCACCGACCCCGAGGACGTCCAGACGGTGCACGACGGCGCCGGCTCCAAGCGCCCGGACGACTACACCGACTTCCTCGACGAGGACGCACTCGTCGGGAAGAAGATCGGCTACATCCCCGGGTCGTTCACGGCCAACCCGAGCTACGGCCAGGACACCGGCACGATCGACGCGATGGTCGCCAAGCTCCAGAAGTTCGTGGACGCCGGCGCGACGCTCGTCCCGATCGACACGGTGGCGACCCCGGTGCCGGGCACCGGGTCGGTGACCCCGGCGGTCCCCGGCGCGAACCGCCGCAACGAAGGCTGGGCGCGGTACTTCGGCCGGCATGACAACGCGCCGTTCACTCGCGGCTCGCAGATCCTGTCCTCGCCGAAGAACCTGCCGTACAACCAGCAGACGGTCGCCGACGGGCCGGGCCTCACCGACGCGGAGGTCACCCGGATCCTCGAGGCGCGCGATGTCTCGAAGGAGCGCATCGACGCGTGGATGGACACGCTCGGCGTCGACGCCGTCGTCTACCCGGGCTTCCGCTCGGACGTCTACGACAACGACGGGGCCCAGACGCTGTCCTCTGACCGCAACCACGGGTTCCTGACGTCGAACTACGGCCTGCCGACGATCGTCGTGCCGGTCGGTCCGAATCCGGTGGGCGACCCGATGACGCTGCAGATCATCGGCCGTGCGTACGACGACGGTCCGGTGCTCGGGTTCGGCTACGCGCTGGAGCAGGAGGTGGGCGCGGAGGGCAAGATCATCCCGGCGACCACGCCGAAGCTGCAGTACGTGCCCGGCACGCCGCTGCCGCCGATCGAGCCGCAGGCGCCGACCGATCCGGTGACGACGCCGAGCGCGCCGGACCCGGTCAGCAACGCGATCGCTCCGGCATCGACGACGCCGGCCGCGGCCGCGCCGGCGAAGCTCGTCATCTCGACGACGGGCCGCCGCACGTCGACGACGCTGCGGGTGCGGGTGCAGAACCCGACGAACCGGACCCTCACGGGGACGATCGTGCTGCGCGGACGCGGCACGAAGAACGGCAAGGCCGGGACGTACACGTTCGGGACGGCGCGCATCACGATCGGTGCCGGCCGGACGCGGACCTACGCGGTGAAGCTCGGGCCGACGGCGCGCGCAGCGCTGCGCGGCAAGCGCACGGCCAAGGTCACCGCGCGCTTCTCGGGCCGCCCGACCGAGGCCACCTCGACGGTCAGCTCGAGCCTGACCGTCCGCCCGTAGGCAGGACACCGAGGGAGCGCGCGGCGACGGCGCCGCGCGCTCCCTCGCCCGCCTGGCGGAGACCGTTTCGACGGTTGTCCATCGACAGGACGCACCGGGATCAGGAGAATGGCGGCATGAAGCACCGGGGAACGGATGCCTGAGGTGGAGAGCGACGTCCGGCTGGAGGGCGTCACCAAGCGGTTCGGCGACCACGTGGCCGTCGACGCCCTCGACCTGGAGATCGAGCGCGGGGCCTTCTTCGCCATGCTCGGACCGTCCGGGTGCGGGAAGACGACGACCCTGCGGATGATCGGCGGCTTCGAGGAGCCGACGAGCGGGCGGGTGCATCTCGGGGGCGAGGACGTCACCGACCGTCCGCCGTTCCGCCGCGACGTCAACACGGTCTTCCAGTCCTACGCGCTGGTCCCGCACCTCACGGTCGAGAAGAACATCGCCTTCGGACTCGAGCGCCAGAAGCTGGGCAAGGCGGAGGTCAGGCAGCGGGTCGCCGAGGCGCTCGACATGGTCCAGCTCGGCAGCTTCGGCGCGCGGCGCCCCTCGGAGCTGTCCGGCGGCCAGCAGCAGCGGGTCGCCCTCGCGCGCGCGCTCGTGAACCGCCCGCGCGCCCTGCTCCTCGACGAGCCGCTCGGCGCGCTCGACCTGCGGCTGCGCAAGGAGCTCCAGCTCGAGCTCAAGCGCCTGCAGCGCGAGCTGGGCATCACGTTCGTGCATGTCACGCACGACCAGGAGGAGGCCATGAGCATGGCCGACACCATCGCGGTCATGCGCGACGGCCGGATCGACCAGGCCGGCAGCGCCACCGACCTCTACGAGACGCCCCGCACCGAGTTCGTGGCGAGCTTCCTCGGGATCTCGAACTTCGTCGACGGGCGCGTGATCGGCGCCGACGGCGACGTGGCGTCGGTCGAGACCCACGACGGCGC
Source organism: Actinomycetota bacterium (assembly GCA_005788585.1). Next base: position 7,793 of record SYBY01000082.1, read on the forward strand.
GCAGCTGCAGCTGCCCGCCTCGCGCCTCGACGCTCACGGCGACGTGCGCATCGGCGTGCGGCCCGAGAAGGTGCAGCTCGCCGAGCCCGGCGGCGACGTGCCCAGCGGCTGGAACGTCCTGCGCGGGCAGGTCATCGTGGCCGCGTTCCTCGGGGTGTCGATCCAGTACCTCATCCGCGCCGCCGGTGGCGAGGAGCTGACGGTCATCGCGCCCAACCGGGACGGCACCCCGCCGGACGTCTTCACCGTGGGTCGCGACGTGCTGCTGACCTGGAACCCGGACTTCACCTTCGTCACAGACAAGGAGGCACCGACATGACCGATCCGAACTTCGAGCGTCGTCTCGAGGAGCTGCTGGCGGCCGATCGCGTTTCGCGCCGCCGGTTCCTCGGGCGGACCGCCGGGGCGGGTCTCGCCGTCGGTGGCCTGGGGGCGTTCCTGGCCGCCTGCGGCGGCGTGGAGGGCACCGCCGACGACGCGAACACGAGCACCGTGGCGACGGCGACCCATCCGAAGGAGGCGATCGCCGCGTGGACGTTCGCCAACTGGCCGCTGTACATGGACAAGAAGCTCCTCGAGGAGTTCGACGAGGAGTTCGGCGGCAACGTCAAGTACGTCGAGGAGATCAACGACAACTACGAGTTCTTCAGCAAGGTTCGCCAGCAGCTGCAGAACGGGCAACCGACGGGCCGCGACATCGTCGTCCTCACGGACTACATGGCGCAGCGCTGGGTGCAGGACGGGTACGCCGAGCCCATCGACAAGAAGAACGTCCCGAATGCGGCGAACCTCGTCGAGAACCTCCAGACCATCGGCTACGACCCCGAGCGCTCCTACACGCTGCCCTACCAGTCCGGGGCGGTGGGCATCGGCTACAACATCGAGAAGACCGGGCGCGAGCTGAACTCGATCGACGACTTCTTCGACCCGGAGTTCAAGGGCCGCGTCACGCTGCTCGCGGAGCCGTATGACGCCGCGAGCACCGTGCTCATCGGGGAGGGCAAGGACCCCGAGCAGGCGAACATCGACGAGATCCTCGGCGCGATCGAGAAGATCAGCCAGGCCAACGACGACGGCCAGTTCCGCCGCTTCACCGGCAACGACTACTCCACGGACCTCACGAAGGGCAACGCGTGGGTCTGCCTGGCGTACTCCGGCGACCTGGTGCAGCTGCAGAGCGACAACCCGAACCTGCGCTTCGCCTACCCGGAGCAGGGCTGCGTGCGCTTCACCGACAACATGATGATGCCGGCCAAGGTCGAGCATCCGTATGCCGCCGAGACGATGATGAACTACCTCTACGAGCCGCAGGTCGCGGCCAAGCTCGCGGCGTACGTCAACTACATCAGCCCGGTCGACGGCATCAAGGAGATCCTCGAGGAGAGCGATCCCGACATCGCCTCGAACGAGCTGATCTTCCCGCCCGACGAGATCGCGGCGAAGCTGAAGAACTACCCGCAGCTGACGCCCGCCGAGGAGCGCCAGATGCGTGAGGCCATGGCGCAGGTCACAGGCGCCTAGAGCCGTGACGCTTCGCCGCCGCCGACAGCTGGTCCCGTGGCTGCTCATCGGCCCGGGACTGCTGTGGCTGGCGGTGTTCTTCGCGATCCCGCTCGCGAACCAGCTCTACGTGTCGCTGCAGACGGGCGACCCGGAGACGGGGTACCAGTTCACGTGGGCGTTCGGCACGTACGCCGACGCGATCGCCGACTACCAGGAGCAGTTCCTGCGGTCCATCGGGTACGCGGCGACGGCCACGGTGCTGTGCCTCGTCATCGGCTTCCCCCTGGCCTACTACACGGCGTTCAAGGCGCGGCCGTGGATGCGCAACCTCATCCTGCTGCTGGTCATCCTGCCGTTCTTCGTCAGCTCGGTGCTGCGCACGGTGAGCTGGCAGCTGATCCTCTTCGACGACGGCTGGATCGTGGCCCGGTTCCGGGACGTCGGGCTGCTCGGTGAGGAGGGCCGGCTGCTGGCGACGCGGACCGCCGTGATCGCGGGCATCACCTACAACTTCCTGCCGTTCATGATCCTGCCGCTGTACGTGTCGCTGGAGCGGATCGACCACCGGCTCGTCGAGGCCGCGACCGACCTCTACGCCAGCCGCGCCAGCGCGTTCCGGCACGTCACGCTGCCACTGGCGCTGCCGGGGATCTTCGCCGGGTCGCTGCTGACCTTCATCCCGGCGTGCGGCGACTTCATCAACGCCGCGCTGCTCGGGACGCCCCGGCAGTCGATGGTCGGCAACGTCATCCAGAGCAAGTTCCTGTTCGTGCAGGACTACCCGACGGCCGCGGCGCTGTCCTTCATCCTCATGACGTTCATCCTCGTCGGGGTCGCGCTGTACGCGCGGCTGCTGGGGACGAAGACCCTGATGGACTCGGCCGCATGAGAACGCGCGCGGACAGGGTGCGGGCGTGGTTCCTCGGGCTGTGGACCGGGGTGGCGCTGCTGTACCTCTTCATCCCGGTCTTCGTGATCGCGGCGTTCTCGTTCAACGACAACCAGGGGCGCTTCAACTTCACCTGGCAGGGCTTCACGCTGCGCCACTGGGAGAACCCGTTCGCCGACCCGGACCTCGCGCTGGCGATGAAGAACTCGCTGCTGATCGCGGGCATCTCGACGGCCATCGCGGTGGTGCTGGGGACGTTCATGGCGCTCGCGCTCGTCCGGTACGTCTTCCGCGGCCGGGGCGCCACGGACATGTTCGTCTTCCTCCCGCTGGCGACCCCCGAGGTCGTGCTCGGCGCCTCGCTGCTGGGGCTCTTCCTCACGATGGCGGTGACGACCGGCTTCACGACGATCGTCATCGCGCACGTGATGTTCACGATCTCCTACGTCGTGGTCACGGTGAAGGCACGGCTGGAGGGGATGGACCGTCATATCGAGGAGGCGGCCATGGATCTCGGCGCCAGCGAGTGGACGGCGATCCGCAAGATCACGCTGCCGATGATCGCGCCCGGCGTGCTCGCCGCGGCGCTGCTCGCCGCCGCGATCTCGATCGACGATTACGTCATCACGAGCTTCAACGCGGGACAGACCACGACGTTCCCGCTGTTCATCTTCGGCGCCACGCGCCAGGGCGTGCCGCCCGCGGTCAACGTGCTGGCGACCGGGCTGCTGGTGATCATCCTGCTCCTGCTCGCGCTGAACGTCCTGGTGCAGCGGCGTCTCGCGGCCCGCGATCGCGGCGCCATGCCGTCGCGCTGACCACCCCGCGAGAAAAATCTCACGGGCGTGTCGATTGCGCTCATCCTCGTTCGACGTCCGGGTAGAAGGCACCACAAACCCCCACGAGGAGGCAGCAATGCGTTTCATGGTCATGGTCCCGGGCAACGCCGACAGCGAAGCGGGCGTCATGCCGACGACCGAGCAGCTGGAGGAGATGACGGCGTACAACCAGGAGCTCGTCAAGGCCGGCGTCATGCTGGCCGGCGACGGCCTGCACCCGACGTCCAAGGGCGCCCGCGTGCGCTTCGACGGCGCCCAGCGGACGGTCATCGACGGCCCGTTCACCGAGGCCAAGGAGATCGTCGCCGGCTACTGGGTGTGGGAGTGCGCGTCGCGCGACGAGGCGATCGAGTGGCTCAAGCGCGCGCCGTTCGACGAGGGCACCGAGGTCGAGCTGCGGCAGATCTTCGACCCGGAGGACTTCGGCGACGAGCTCACCCCCGAGCTGCGCGCGGCCGAGGACGAGATGCGGCAGCAGGTCGAGCAGCGCTCGTGACCGAGGCGGCCGCCACGCATCGCGCGATCGACGCCGTCTGGCGGATCGAGTCGACCCGGCTGATCGCGGGATTGACCAGGATCGTCCGCGACGTGGCGGTGGCCGAGGACCTGGCGCAGGACGCGCTCGTCGCCGCCCTGGAGCAATGGCCCGAGTCGGGCATCCCGGAGAACCCGGGTGCCTGGCTCATGGTCACCGCCAAGCGGCGCGGCATCGACGGGCTGCGCCGCCGCGCCACGCTCGAGCGCAAGCAGGAGATGATCGGGCGCGACCTGGAGCTCATCCAGCAGCTCGACCAGCCGGACCTCGTCGCGCAGGTCGACGAGGTCGAGGACGACGTCCTGCGGCTCATCTTCATGACGTGCCACCCGGTGCTGTCCCAGGACGCGCGGGTGGCGCTCACGCTCCGGCTGGTCGGTGGGCTGTCGACCCCGGAGATCGCCAGGGCGTTCCTGGCGCCGGAGGCCACGGTCGCGCAGCGCATCGTCCGGGCCAAGCGCACGCTGACCCAGGCGCACGTCCCGTTCGAGGTGCCCGGCCGCGACGAGCTGGCCGACCGGCTGTCGGCGGTGCTCGAGGTCGTCTACCTCGTCTTCACCGAGGGGTACGCGGCGACGGCGGGCGAGCACTGGACCCGCCCGGCGCTCTGCGACGACGCGCTGCGGCTCGGCCGGATCCTGGCCGGCCTGATGCCGCGCGAGCCGGAGGTCCACGGGCTGCTGGCCCTGATGGAGCTCCA
>SYBY01000500.1 GCA_005788585.1 Actinomycetota bacterium
CATGATCGCCCTCGCAGCCGGGCCTATCTGGGGCCATCTCGGCGATGCCGTTCTCGGTCGTGCAAGCGCGTTCCGACTTGCGCTTGTGAGCGCGGCGGTTGGCGTCATCCTCTTTGCGATCGGTCCGTTCGCAGGCCCTCCTCGGGGTTCATCGTGCCGACGAGGAGGAACCGCGCATCGGCGACGACGGATACCCCGTCGCGCTCCACGGTGACCGAGCCCGCCGCGGCGGCGTCGAGGAGGACGTCGACGAGATGGTCGGGCAGCAGGTTGACCTCGTCGACGTCGAGCACGCCGCCGTCGGCGCGTGAGAGGAGGCCCGCCTCCACGCGGTGCTCGCCGCCCAGCGCGGCGCGGACGTCGAGGGACCCGACGACGCGGTCCAGCGTGGCGCCCAGCGGCAGGTCGACGAGCGGCCCGCCGACCATCGGGGCAAGCGCCCGGACCGCCGTGGACTTCGCCGTGCCGCGCTCGCCGCGCACCAGGACGCCGCCCACGACCGGGTGGACCGCGCAGACGAGGAGCGCCTCGACGAGGTCGTCCTGGCCGACTATGGCGGTGAGGGGGAACGCCGTCATGCGGTGGCACCTTCGAGGTCGTCTTCCACCGCGAGGAACCGCTGACGCACCGCGTCGAGTGTCTCGGCCGACGGCTCGGCCCACATCCCGCGCTCGACCGCCTCCAGCAGCCGCTCGGCGATCTGCCGCGCCGCCCACGGATTCGCCCGGTCCATGAACTGGGAGATGTCGTCGTCCAGGAGGTACTTCTCGGCGACCTGCTCATACATCCAGTCGCTGGCGACGTCGGTCGTCGCGTCGTAGCCGAACAGGTAGTCGACGGTCGCCGCCAGTTCGGCCGCGCCCTTGAACCCGTGGCGCGTCATCGAGCCGATCCACCGCGGGTTCGCCACCCGCGCGCGGAAGATCCGCCGCGTCTCCTCGGCCAGCGTGCGGGTCCGCACCCGCGCCGGGTCCGAGCTGTCGCCGAGGAACGCCTGGGGCTCGCGGCCGGTCAGCGCCCGGACGGTCGCCACCATGCCGCCGTGGTACTGGTAGTAGTCGTCGGAGTCGAGGTGGTCATGCTCGCGGCTGTCGACGTTCTTCACCGCCACGTCGATCCGCGCGAACGCCGCGCGCATCGCCTCGCCGGCGGGAGTGCCGTCCAGGCCGCGGCCGTACGCGAAGCCGCCCCACGCCTCGTAGACCTTCGCGAGGTCGGCGTCGTCGCGCCAGTCGCGCGTCTCCAGCAGCTGGATGAGGCCCGCGCCGTACGTGCCGGGCTTCGAGCCGAAGATCCGGGTGGTCGCGCGCCGCCAGGCCTCGGCGTCCTCCAACGAGGACGACAGCGCCGCCGCTTCGGCCCGCGCGTTGGCCGCGACGTAGTTCTGGTCGTCGGGTTCGTCGAGTGTCGCGACCATCGTCACGGCGTCGTCGAGCAGGCCGAGGAGGTGGGGGAACGCGTCGCGGAAGAACCCGGAGATGCGCAGGGTCACGTCGATCCGCGGGCGGCCCAGCTCTTCGAGCGGCACGACCTCGAGCCCGGTGATCCGCCGTGACTGCGGATGCCACGTGGGGCGCACGCCGAGGAGCGCGAGGACCTCGGCGGCGTCGTCGCCCTGCGTGCGCATCGCGGCGGTGCCCCACGCGACGAGGCCGACCATCCGCGGCAGCGCGCCGGTCTCGGCGACATGACGTTCGAGCAACGCGTCGGCGAGCCGCACACCGGTCGCGTAGGACAGCTCGCTCGGCAGCGCGCGCGGGTCGACGGTGTAGAAGTTCCGGCCGGTCGGCAGGACGTCGAAGCGTCCGCGGGTCGGGGCGCCGGACGGGCCCGCCGGGACGTGGCGGCCACGCAGCGCATCGAGCACGGCGCCGATCTCGCCGGTGGTGGCGCGGAGCTTCGGCACGATCTCCGCGGCGGCGAAACGCAGCGCCGACTCGACCCCCGCGTCGGGCGCGCCGAGGATGGTCGCGGTGACCTCACCGGCCCGCGCGGGGTCCCAGTCGAAGCTCGCCAGGCCGTCGAGCAGCGCGGTCTGCGCGTCCTCGAGGCGGTCGATGACGTCGCTGCCGCGGTACGCCGTGCCGGGGAAGCGGGCGAGCAAGGCGACGGTGTTGGGCTCCGGAATCCGCGCGCCGGGAGCCTCCACGAGCGTGGGCTCGTCGAACCCGAACGCCGCGCCGATCGCGCGCCGCAGCCCGGGCACGTCGCCGACGCCATGCCGCCCGATGGCCGCGGTCAGCCCGCGCAGCTGCGGCCCCTCCGGCACCCGGCCGAGGATGTGCAGCCCGTCCTTGATCTGCACGTCCTTGACCTCGCAGAGGTACCCGTCGAGGTGCTCGACGAGCTCGCCGGCGTCCTCCGGCCGGTCGCTCACGCCGAGGTCGTCCTGGAGGTTCGCCTGCTGGATCGCCTCCCAGATCTGCGCGCCGAGACCGGGCAGCTTGGACGGGTCGAGGACCTCCAGCCGGGCGTACTCGTCCATGAGCGCCTCGAGGTCGGCCAGCTCGTCGTAGGACTCGGCGCGCATCATCGGCGGGACGAGGTGATCGACGACGACCGCGTGCGCGCGGCGCTTGGCCTGCGCGCCCTCGCCGGGGTCGTTGACGACGAACGGGTAGACGAGGGGGATGTCGCCCAGCGCGGCGTCGGGCGCGCAGGATTCGGAGAGCGCGAGCATCTTGCCGGGCAGCCATTCCAGGGTGCCGTGCTTGCCGAGGTGGACGATCGCGTCGGCGCCCCACTGCGCGCGCAGCCAGCGGTAGGCGGCGAGGTAGTGGTGGGCGGGGGCGAGCTCGGGGTCGTGGTAGATGCCGACCTGGTCGTCGCCGTAGCCGCGCGGGGGCTGGATGAGGACGACGACGTCGCCGAGGTCGAGGCCCGCCACGATGAGGTCGCCGTTGTCCGGGTCGCGGTAGCGGTCGCCGGGCGCAGGCCCCCACTGCTCCTCCATGGAGGTGCGCAGCGAGGCGGGCAGCGTCGCGTACCAGTCGAGGTACGCGTCGGCGCTGATGCGCAGCGGCGCGGCGCGCAGGAGGTCGTCGCTGAGGAACTCGGGGTCGTGGCCGCCCGCGGCGATGAGGGCGTGCATGAGCGCCTCGCCGTCGGCCGGGATGTCGTCGACGGCGATGCCGTCGTCGCGCAGCGCGTGGAGGAGGTCGATGGCGCTGGCGGGGGTGTCGAGGCCGACGGCCATGCCGACCCGCGCGTGCTTCGTCGGGAACGCGGTGAGGATGATCGCGACCTTGCGGCGCGCGGCGGTGCGCAGGTTGGCGTGGCGGACGACGAGGCCGGCGAGCCGGTCGCAGCGCTCTGCATCGGGGACGTATCTCGGCACGCCGTCCGCGCGCTCCTTGAAGCAGATCGGCCCCCCGATGATCCGCCCGTCGAACTCCGGGATCGCGACCTGCGTCGCGGCGTCCAGCGGTGACAGCCCGCTGTCGCCTTCCTCCCACCACGACCGCGACCGCGTCACGCAGAGCGCCTGCACGACCGGCACGTCGAGGGCCTCCAGCGCCGTGGCGTCCCACCCGCCGTCCTCGTCGGCGGCTGTCGAGCCGCCGGTGGCGAGCATCGTGGTGACGAGCGCGTCGACGTGCCCGCGCAGGACGTCGAGCGCCGCCACCGACCCGTCGGCGCCGCGTCGCAGCGTCGTGCTCCAGACCGGCAGCGGCCAACCGCCCGCGCGCTCGATCGCGGCGCACAGGGCGTCGATGAAGTCGGTGTTCCCCGTGATGCGATGCGCCCGGTAGAACGTGATCCCGATGACCGGCGCGCCGTCGGGCCGGCCGGCGAGCGCGTCGTCGACGGACACGTCGCCGCGGCCGGGGACGTACACCCCGAGGTCGGGCACCGCGCGTGGCGCGTCGAACCCGAATCCCTCCAGCAGGAAGGTGTCGGCGAGGAAGCGCAGGAGCTGCTCGATGTTGTCGACGTCGCCGCCGAGCAGGTACTCGCCCGCCTGCGCGACCGCACCCGCGGGCACCGTCGACAGCGCCGTCATCTCCGCATCGGGCCGCGCCTCGCCGCCCAGCGCGATGAGAGCGATGCCCTGCTCGCGGCACCGCGCCGCCAGCGCGTCGACCCCGCCCTCCCAGCCGCGCCGCCCGCCGAGGACGCGGCAGACGACGACGCGTGCGCCGTCGAGGAGGTCGTCGAGGAACGCCTCGTGGTCGGTCACGCCGCCGGGGTTCGCCCAGCGCACCTCGGGGAAGTCGGCGGGCAGGCGCCGCAGCGCGGTGGCGGCGGCGAGGATCTCGGTGTCGGCGGTGGTGATCAGGCGGAGCACGGGGCCTCCAGGGCGGTTGCCAGCGTCGGCAGATCGGTGGGTGCGCCGCCCTCGATGAGGCTGTGCAGGGCGGCGGTGTCGGCGTGCTGCTCGATGAGGTCGCCGAGGCGGTCGAGGCGCTGCTCACGCACGTCGGCGAACGCCGCGGTCCCGCCGGTGAAGTGCCGGCCGCGGTGCGCGGCGACGCGGTGCAGCAGCGCGCGGCGGAACGTGTCACCTTCCAGCGCGCCGTGCCAGCTCGTGCCGAGCGTCCAGCCGACGCGGCAGCCCTCGCCGGGCCCGAACAGGGGCTCGCCGCCGTGGCGGACGGGGCGGCCGTGGCGGATCTCGTAGCCGGACACCGGCGTGCCGCGCAGCCAGTCGCAGGTCGCGGCCGGGCGGGTCAGGACCTTGTCGGCGGCGAACGTGGTCGTGACCGGCAGCAGGCCCAGGCCCTCGACGGCGCCCGCCTTCGACTCCACGTCGTCGTCGATCCGCTCGCCGAGCAGCTGGTAGCCGCCACAGACGCCGAGGATCGGGTCGCCGGTCGCGGCCCGCCGACGCAGCGCGCCGTCCAGGCCGTCGGCCCGCAGCCGGGCGAGGTCCTCGACGGTCGCCTTCGTGCCCGGCACGATCACGAGGTCGGCGCGGGCGATGTCCGCGGCGCTGCGCGTGAAGCGCACGCGCACCCCGGGCTCGGCGCTCAGCGCGTCGGCGTCGGTGAAGTTGCTCATCCAGCGCAGGCGGACGACCGCCACCTCGAGCGCGTCGTCGCCCGGCGCGGGAGGAAGCTCGGGGCGGTGGTCCAGGGACAGCGAGTCCTCGACGTCCATCCACAGGTCGTCGAGGTACGGCATGACGCCGAGCGTGGGGCGGCCGGTCAGCTCGTGCAGCTGGTCGATCCCCGGCTGCAGGATCGACTGATCACCGCGGAACTTGTTGATGAGGAAGCCGGCGACGTGGGCCTGGTCGGCGGGCTCGAGCAGCGCGAGGGTGCCGTGGAACGACGCGAACACGCCGCCGCGGTCGATGTCCCCGACCACGAGCACCGGCAGGTCCGCGGCCCGCGCGAGCCCCATGTTCGCGAGGTCGCCCGCGCGCAGGTTGATCTCTGCGGGGGAGCCCGCGCCCTCGCAGACGACGACGTCGAACCGCGCGCGCAGCGACGCCAGCGCGTCGGCCACCGCGCCGCGCAGCTCGTGCTTGAGCGACTGGTAGCTGCGGGCGTCGGCATCGGCGAACGGCTTCCCGTTGACGATGACCTGGCTGTGCCGCTCGCCGCTGGGCTTGATGAGCACGGGGTTCATCGCCGCTTCCGCGGGAACGCCCGCGGCGGCCGCCTGCACGACCTGCGCCCGGCCGATCTCCGCGCCGTCGGGTGCCACGACGCTGTTCAGCGCCATGTTCTGTGCCTTGAACGGCGCGACGGAGACGCCCTGGCGGTGCAGCCAGCGGCAGATGCCGGCGGTGACGAGGGACTTGCCGGCGTCCGAGCAGGTGCCGGCGATGAGGATCGCGCCGCTCACGCGAACCGTCCGCAGGTTTGGGGCGCAGGGCGACCCTTTCTTGCGGCCGAACACACGAGCGCCGCCGTGAGACCGACGGCGAGCGACAGCCGGCGCGCGCGGGCGATGTCGGCGACCGCCGGGGCGGGGCCGTCACCGAGCGTCGGCCGGACCTCGTCGCGGTCGCCATACGTCAACGGGCCACCGAGCCGCACCCCCAGCGCGCCAGCGAACGCCGCCTCGATCCGGCCGGCGTTCGGCGAGGGATGGGCGGCGCCATCGCGGCGCAGCACCGTCAGCGCGCGGCGCGGCGACCCGCCGACCACCGGCGCACACCCCACCGCCAGCAAGGCGCCGAGCCGCGCCGCCGGCCACGCCAGCACATCGTCGAGCCGCGCCGCCGCCCAGCCGCAGTCCTCGTACCGCGCCGAGCGATGGCCGAC
>SYBY01000501.1 GCA_005788585.1 Actinomycetota bacterium
ATGTCTGGGTCTTCACCGACAAGTGCGCGAATGTCGCCCCCAAAACGACGCCATTCTTTTTCGTCGTGAGTTCTCGCCCTTCCAGGCGAAGACCGGGACGCCCTGCGGGTTCTCCGGCGTGCCGTTCGGGCCGACCGCGACCGCGGCCGCCGCATGATCCTGCGTCGAGAAGATGTTGCACGAGCACCAGCGAACCTCGGCACCGAGCGCCGTGAGCGTCTCGATGAGGACGGCCGTCTGGATGGTCATGTGGAGCGAGCCGATGATGCGCGCGCCGGCCAGCGGCTGCGCGTCGGCGAACTCACGACGGATCGACATGAGGCCGGGCATCTCGTGCTCGGCGAGCTCGATCTCCTTGCGGCCGAACGCGGCCAGGGAGAGATCGGCGACCTTGAAGTCGCCGGCGGTCAGGGTGCTGGTCATCGGACCTCCGCTACGGGGGTGGTGGATTGGGCGATCGGGCTCGCGGAGGCCTGGAGCAGGCGTTCGTGCTTGCGCTGCTCCCAGCTCATCCACTCGCTCTGGGCGACGTGGTCGGGACGGTGGGCCTCGGCCCGCAGCCAGTCCTCGATCGCGCCACGCAGCTCCGGGTCACGCTCGAGGCGCAGCGCGAAGCCGACGTCGGTGAGGGAGACCTCGAACTTCTGCAGCAGCTCGCGCAGGGTGCGCAGGCGCTGCAGCTGCGCCGGGCCGTAGAGCCGGTACCCCGACTCGGACCGCGGCGTCTCCACGAGGCCTGAGCGCTCGATGTAGCGCAGCATGCGGGACGACCAACCGGTCGTCTCCGCTGCCTCGTGGATCGTGAGAGCCTCCATTGCGACACAACCTTACCACGGTCGTGTCAAGGTTCAGAGCGCCCGGCGCGCCGCCGTTCCTACTCCCCGGCGGCCAGGCGCGCCAGACCGTCCGCCGCGTTGGCGACGTCCTGCGACGCGTGCGTCAGCTCCCCGGCCGACGCGGCGATCTGCTCGATCGCGGCGGCCATCGATGCCAGCTCGGCGACGACGCCCTCCTCTGCGGTGCGAATGGCGGCATAGCCGTCGCGCATCGCGGAGGCCCGCTCATTCGTCTCGGCCACGCGCTCCTCGGTCGAACCCATCGAACCGCGAACCCCGTCGATCGCCTTGCGGGCGTTGTCGTTCAACGCGCTGATGTCGGCGAGCGCCGTCGTCGTGTCCTCGGACAGCCGGCCGACCTCGTCGGCGACGACGGCAAACCCGCGCCCGTGCTCGCCGGCGCGGGCCGCCTCGATCGCCGCGTTGAGCGACAGCAGCTTCGTCTGCTCGGCGATCGCGCGCACGCGGCCGACGACGGCGCCGATCTGCTCGGTCTGGGTCTCGAGGCCGTTGAGCTCCTCACGCGCTTCGGCCACCGTCTCGCGGGTCTTGGCAACCAGCTCCGCGGTGGCGTCGATCGCCTCGGCGCCCTGCTCGAGCGCGGCCGAGGACTGATCCAGCGTCGACTGCGCCCCGCGCGCGGTCTCGGCCAGGTCCTCGGCGGTGGAGCGCATCGTCTCGACGCCGGCGTGGGCCTGCTGCGACGACGCGGCCAGGGTCTCCGACGCGCTCGTGACTTCGCGCGCCACCTGCTCGGCCGCCTCCTGACGCCGGTCGATGAAGCTCTGCACCACGATCGCGATGTCCGACTGCGTGACGCGGCGGTAGGCCATGATCGCCCGCTTGAGGGCTGCCGGATCACCGGCATGGCGATCGACGATCGCGCCCATGACGACCTCGTCGATGCGCAGGAACGCGCCGAGGTAGGCGTTCAGCGGCAGGTCGATCCGGTCGTGGACCTCGCCGATGTGCGCGCGGCCCCGCACGGTCTCCGCGTCGTAGCGGCCGGCCGACAGCGTCGCGACGTAGCGCTGCAGCGTCTGGGACAGCCGGTCGACCGTGGAATGCTCCTCGATGATCGCGCGCAGCGACGGCTCGGCCAGCACCCGCCCGTAGAAGGCATCCGCCACATCCTGCGCGTGCGCCGCGAGATCCAGCTCGGCCAGCGCGGCGAGATGGTCGGGCGTGATGTCGCAGAACGCGACGGCCGGCCCCCAGCGGTCGTCGGCGATGCGGATCGGCTCGTGGGCAGGGCTGGACACGGCGGCAGACGACATGGTGAGAGCTCCTCCCGGGCGCCGGTCGGGGATGCGCGCCCGCTGTTCTCCCGCCTGATCGGCGCCCTTCCCGCGCGCGTCCAGCGACCCTGGACGCTCGCCCTACCGGCTTTCCGGGACGTGGTGTCTACGCGACTTCGGCGTCTCAGCCGCGCGCGAGGTCGGCCTTGAGCGACTCGATCGCATCGACGGGCGTCGGGTCGACCCCGCGGAGGATCGCGAGATACAGCGACACGAGATCACCGAGCAGCACCAGCGAGAAGACGCGCTCGACGGTGGTCCCTCCCCGCGAGGGCACGACGTGCGTGCTCGTCGCCTGGTCGGCGATCAACGCCTGCGTGAGCTCGATGCGCCGCTTGACCCGCGGATGCGTGTCCGCGTCGTCGAGGAACACCGCGGCGAACCGGCCGAGCTCCGACGCGCTGCCCCAGCCGACCAGCTCGTTGTGGTCGAGCTCCGGCAGCTCGTGCGCGAACGCGGGGATCTTGGCGTTCTCGTTGATCTGCGTCTTCCACCGATACGCGAGCGGGATGGTGAGCCCGGCCCCGGCGAGCACCGGGACAGACCCGTGCAGCGACCGCGCCAGCGACTTGGCCAGCGAGTCCTCGGCACCCTCGGGCCCCCACTCCATGACGAGCGCCTCGAGGTGCTCGGCGGCGACGTCGATCTCGCTCGTGACGTGCGGCGCGGCGCCGCACAGCGCGGCAACCTGGAGCGCGGCGACGGTCATGTACGCCACTCCGGCACGGGGCTGCAGGCCGCCGGCGACCGGGATGACGGGGACGCCGTCCGCGCGGGCCTGCTTGGCCAGCTCACCGCCGGTCGTGACGGCGATGCGGGGCGCGCCCAGCGCACCAGCCGCCTCGTAGCACGCGAGCGTCTCCTCGGTGTTCCCCGAGTACGACGAGCAGAGGACCATGGTGTCCGGGGTCGTCCATGGCGGCAGGCCGTAGCCGCGCGCCGAGAGGATGGGCCGCGACGCGGTGTCCCCCAGGATCGCGCGGGCCAGCGCACCGCCGACCGCCGAGCCGCCCATGCCGGCGACGACCACGCCGCCCGGGCAGTCCTGCGGTTCGACCTGCGCCGACTCGACCTTCCACAGCGCGTCCCGGAGGTGCTCCGGGATCGCGAGGATGTCCGTCAGCTGATCGGACGCGTCCAGCGCCTCGATCCCACGGCGGTCCAGCGACTCAGAACTTGAGAGCGCCATCAGGCAGGTTCACCCCCGGGAAGATTCGCGCACCGTTACTCACAACATTGCCGGCGCCGATGGTCACGCCCTCGCCGAGGACGGCACCGCCGCTGATCTCGCACCCGTCGCCGATGCGGACGCCCGCGCCGACGATGCACTCGCGCAGCTTGCAGTCCGCGCCGATCTCGGTGCCCTGCAGGACGACGGACCGCTCGATCGACGCGTTGGGCCCGACCTGGACGCCATCGCCGAGCACGACCAGGCTGCCCACGTGCGCGCCGGGCGAGACCTTCACACCCCGCTCGATGACGGCAGGCGGCACCACGCGGCCGAGCGCCTCGGCGTCGTCGGACACCGCGAGGAAGCTCGTCCCCATCCGCTGCTGCACGGCGCTCGCGACATTCCCCTCGAGGATGTCGAACGTGCCCTGCAGGTAGCGCTGCGGCGTCCCGATGTCCATCCAGTACGCGTCGGCGACGAAGCCGTGCAGGCCGTTGCCGACGAGCCGCGGCCAGACCTCGCGCTCGATGGAGACGTTCTGGCCGGCCGGAATGAGGTCGAGCACCGAGCGCTCGAGCACGTACGCGCCCGCCGAGATGAGGTTCGTGTCGATCTGGTCGGGCGACGGCTTTTCCAGGAAGCCCTTCACCGCGTGGTCGTCGTGCAGGCGGACGAGGCCGTACGAGGACGGGTCGCTGACCGGGACGAGTGCGAGCGTGCCGGTCGCGCCGGACTCCTCGTGCTGGGCGATCTGCGCGGTGAGATCGATGTCCGTCAGCGTGTCGCCGTTGAGCATGAGGAAGCGGTCCTCGAGAAACTGCTCGGCGTACTTCAGTGCGCCGCCCGTGCCCAGCGGCTCGGGCTCCTCGACGAACCGCAGCCGCAGGCCGTAGGCCGACCCGTCGCCGAGCACGTTGCGCACGCTCGTGGCCAGGAACCCGCACGACATGATCACGTCGTCGACGCCGTGGCGCTTGAGCCACTCGAGCATGTACGCGATGAACGGCCGGTCGACCAGCGGGACGACCGGCTTCGGGACGGTGGACGTCAGCGGGCGCAGGCGCGTGCCTTCG
>SYBY01000502.1 GCA_005788585.1 Actinomycetota bacterium
CACGCCATCACGTCGTCGAGCCGCGCAGCCGCCCAGCCGAAGTCCTCGTACCGCGCCGAGCGATGGCCGACCATCGCGTCGAGCGTGTTCGCCGCGCGGAACGCGCACACGCCGGCCGGGCCGAACGCCGCGCCCCACACGAGCGGGCCGACCACCGCGTCACCGGTGTTCTCGGCGACCGACTCCACGACCGCGCGTGCCACACCGGCCGCGTCGAGCAGCGACGGGTCGCGGCCGACGAGCGACGGCAGCTCCGCCCGGGCGCCAGCGAGATCGCCGCGCTGCACTGCATCCCCGATCGACCCGGCCACCGTACTGAGCGACCGGCCGCCCAGCGCCGCCCAGCCGACGAGCACCAGGGCACGCGCGCGGCCCAGCCGCCGCGCGAGCAGCTCACCGAACCCCGCTGCGCCCGCCACCAGCACGCCCGTGAACACCACGCCGCGCCACCGCGACGGCGCGTAGCACCGCCGCTCGGCCGCCAGCGCGACCTGCCCGAAGCCCGCGACGGGGTGCCCACGCCGCGGGTCGCCGACGAGCAGGTCGGCGCCGAACCCGGTGAGCAGGGCGGCGCCGCTCATGCGTTGACCCGCGACACGGTCCAGCGCCCGTCGTGGGCGTGCAGTTCGGTGGTCCGCAGCGGCGTCACGTCGATCCGCCACGTCGCCTCCAGCGGCGCGCCGAGCGCATGCGCGACCGCCGCCTTCACCACGCCGCCATGCGTGACGACGACCGCCGCGCCGTCCCGCTGCGCCTGCCCGTCCAGCCACGTCGCCACCCGCGCGGAGAACGCGCGCAGCGACTCGCCGCCGTGCGGCGCGGCGTCGGGATCGGCCATCCAGGCGGCGACGCCGGCGGGGTCGTCCTCGTGGACCTCAGCCAGGGAGCGGCCCGCCCAGGCGCCGAAGTCGCACTCGCCGAGCGCGGGCTCCTCGGCCGTCGCTACCAGTCCGAGTGCGGCGCACGTCTCCCGCGCCCGGCGTGCCGGGCTGACGAGAACGTCGTCCGCGCGGAACGATCCGGCGAGCGCGGCGGCGTCGGCCCGTCCGCGGTCGTCGAGCGGTTCGTCGACAGGGAACGCGGCGTGCCGCACCGCGGAGGTCCGGGCGTGCCGCACGAGCACGAGTCGCCTCACGCCCGCTGCGCCGCCGCCGCGGGCATCGCCGCGCGGTACGACGCGATCCCGTAGCCGATCCCGAGCGCCGCCCACAGCACCGCCTGCGTGCCCAGCGAGCTCAGCCGGAACTCCCAGATCAGCTGCGCGGGGAAGTCGCCGGGGATCTCGCTGACGCCCGGCAGCGCCACGAAGAGCAGCCCCGCGAGCAGGACGAACGTGCCACCCGCGAGCAGCGGCCGCTTCCACGGCACCGCGTCCTCGGGCACCGACCACGCGACCCGTGCGGCGGCGAGCATCGCCAGCGCCGACCCGACGAGGAGCACCACGTAGTAGACGGTGCGGTCGCCGATCGTGTCCGGGTTGCCGACCGCCGGCGGGTTGGCCGGGTACTTCAGGAACGGGACGAGGACGATCGCGACGAACAGCGCCGCGGCCAGCCGGGTTGCCAGCTGGTAGGGCGAGCGCTCGCGGCCACGGCCGAGCAGCGTCGCGAAGATCGCGCCGAACACGCCGCCGATCGCCAGGCCGTAGAGGCCGGTCGCGAGGAACAGGCCGCCGCGCTGCTCGTCGCGGCTGACCGCCCACTCGCTGATGTGGGCGGGGACGAGCTGCAGGGAGGCGTGGGCGCTGCCGGCCTCCTCGATGTCGATGGCGTCCTGCACCAGCGGTTCGCCGATGACGAACGCGAAGGCACCGGCCAGCAGCCCGGCGAGCACGCCGACCACCAGCCCTCGAAGGACGAGGGTCCAGACCATGTCGATGTCCGGGGAGCCGTTAGTGGCAGGGGACGCCGAGCAGGTGCCGGCCGTCGTGCATGAGCTCGTGGAGGAACGAGCCGGACTGCGAGATCGCGCCGTTGTCGAACTGCACGAGGTAGACGGCGAGCAGCAGGAACGTCATGAGCAGCACGGCGGGCAGGAGATCCCGGACGGGGATGGGCTGCTGGTGCTGCACGGAGCTGGGGTCCATCGGTGAGGCCTCCTCGGGATCTGGCGTCCCGGACATGTGGGGCGTTCGCGGCGGACGAGTTCCTGACTCCCGGGCCGAAGCGACCCGGTCACAGTGGCGCGACCGTCCCGGATTCCCACCGGGTTCCTCGCACCGCCACGCTGACGACGGTGACCCTAGCGCGACGAGTGGCGGGATGCCAGCCGGCCGGAATGTCCTAGGGTGCCCGCCCCGTGACGACCCACCGCGAGCAGTTCGTCCGGCCGCCGACCCCGCTGGGGTACGACGCGTCCCGCGCCGCCGAGCGCGCCGCGGACCCCCGCGGCTGGCGCTACGACGACGCCGCCCGGGAGGCCGTGCACCGCGTCATCGCCGAGCGCCGGGACATCCGCCGCTTCCGCCCTGACGAGGTGCCCGACGACGTGCTGACCCGGGTGCTGGAGGCCGCACACCGGGCGCCGTCGGTGGGTCTCATGCAGCCGTGGCGCTTCATCGTCATCCGGGACGTCGCCACGCGGTCGCAGGTCCGCACGCTCGCCCAGCGCGAGCGGCTGCGCCAGGCCGATCGCTTCGACGACCGGGCCCGCCACTTCCTCGACCAGAAGATCGAAGGCGTCGTCGAGGCGCCGCTCGGGGTCGTCGTGTGCTGCGACCCGGGCGATCCGGACGCGGAGATCCTCGGTCGCGGGACCATCCCGGAGACCGATATCTACAGCGCCGCCTGCGCGATCGAGAACTTCTGGCTGGCGGCGCGGGCGGAGGGCCTCGGCGTGGGCTGGGTCAGCTTCTACCGACCGCCGGATCTGCGGGCTGTGCTGGGGATTCCCGAGGATGTCGTCCCGATGGCCTACCTCTGCGTGGGGTGGCCCGACGAGCGCCCGGTGCGGCCGGGGCTCGAGGCGGCCGGCTGGTCGCAGCGGGCACCGCTCGACCGCGTGGTGATGGCTGAGAAGTGGGCACCAGCCGACCGGCTGTCAGCGGCTCCCGCGGCACCCGATCGGCGCGCGGCGATCACCGTGCGCGACCACCACGACCGGCAGGTCCGACCCGCCGGCAGCCTCGGCGCGCTGGAAGGCGTCGCTGAGCGATGGGCGGCCATCACCGGGGCGCCCCCGCCGAGCCGCCTCCGGGCGGGCGTCCTGATCTGCGCCGCCGACCACGGGCACACCGCACGCGGCACCAGTCTCTACGGCGCGCGTGTCTCGGCCGACATCGCCGCGGCCGCCGCGCGCGGGGAGACCGCAGCGGCGGTGCTCGCCGCGGAGGGCGGACACCGGGTCGTCGTCGCTGACGTCGGCCTGCGTGACCGAACCCCACCCGGTGCGACGGACCGCAAGGTCGCGGCCGGCACGGCCGACGTGCTCGACGGACCGGCCATGACGCCCGAGCTGTGCGCCGCGGCGCTGCGCGCCGGGGCCGAGCTCGTGGCCGACCTGGCCGGCGACGACGTCGACTGTCTCGTGTGCGGAGAGATCGGGATCGGCAACACCGCGACCGCGGCCATGCTCGCCGCGGCGTTGACGGCCGCCGATCCGTCGCGCCTCGTCGGACGCGGGGTCGGCCTCGATGCGGCCGGGATCGAGCGCAAGCGGGCCCTGGTCGCCGAGGCGCTCGAGCGTCACGCCGATGCGGTGGCGGCGGGGCCCGTCGCCGCGCTTGCCGCGCTCGGCGGATTCGAGTTGGCGGCGCTGGCCGGCGCGATCGAGGAGGCGTGGGAACGGCGGCTGCCCGTCGTCCTCGACGGCTACGCGGCCAGCGTTCCCGCGCTGGTGGCGGTCCGGCGCAACCCCACCGTCGCGGAAGGGCTCATCGCCGGACACCGCTCGGCGGAACCCGGCCACGGCGTCGTGCTGACCGAGCTGGGGCTCGAGCCGCTGCTCGACCTGCGCCTGCGGGTCGGCGAGGGATCGGGGGCCCTACTGGCCCTCCCGCTCATGGCACAGGCCGGGGCGCTGTACGCCGGGATGGGGACGTTCAAACCGGCCTCAGACGGGTAGGACCGCTGCGGTGTCCGGTTCGTCGTGGAGAGGTCGTATGTCTCGTTTTGTCGTCGTTGTCGTTGCTGCGCTCGCGGGGGCCCTGCTGGGTGCCTCGCCTGCAGTTGCCGACCGCATCGTCTACCGCTGCGGGGAGGACCTCTGCGCCGTCCAGCCTGACTCCGGCGTGACGACGAAGCTGACGAGCGACGGCGCGAGCATGGCCTATCGCTACCCGAGCATCACGCGTGACGGGCGGACCGTTGCGGCCGCCCGGTCGAACGACGTCATGGCCGGCGCGTACGGCACGAACCTCACGACACGGGTGGCGGGGACTCGCGACATGAACGCGGTCGCGATCGCGCCGGACGGCTCAGGGGTGGCGGAGAGCCACTCCTATGTCGCGACGCGCTTCGGGTGTCCGCTCACCGGAGGGTGCCTCGAACTCGTCGATGAGTCCGACACGTTCTTCGTCCCGGGCGGCACGTCCGAGCGGCGTCGCTTCCCGGGTGGCGGTGGCGTCGGGTTCCTCGGCCCGAACACCCTGATCAGCTCCTTCTACACACTCGACGACCGGCTGCACAAGGTGTGCGTCACCGCGCCTGGGGCGAACGGGGAATGCGCGATCAGGTTCACGTCACCGACCGCGCTCACCGGGCTCTCGGGCTCGCCCGACGGTCGCCTCGTCTCGGCGGCTGTGGCCGTCGGGGCGGACCAGGGGGCGCGGGTCACGGTCTTCGACGCGGCGACCGGTGCGCCCGTCCGGGATCTGGGGCCGGGGTCCTCCACGTCGTTTGCGCCCGATGGCCGGCGTCTCGCGTTTGCGACCCCGGACGGCTGGATCGCGACGGTTCCCGTGACCGGTGGGGCGGTCAAGCGGCTCGTCCAGGGGCAGACACCCGCGTGGGGCGGCGGTGTGGGTCCCGGTCCGGAGGTCGCCTCGAAGGCGCTGCGGCTGCGCTCCCGCCGGGTGCCGGTCCAGGTGCGATGCGGCGGCCCGGCGACGTGCCGCGGCACGGTCCGCCTGGCGAAGGGCAGCCGGACGCTGGGTCGCAGGGGCTACCGGATCGCCGCCGGTCGCAGCGTGTCGGTGGCGGTGACGCCGACCGCCTCGGGGCGGCGCACCATTGCGCGGAGCCGCGCGCAGCGCGTCACGGTGCAGCTGCGGCCGTCGAGCGGCAAGCCGTTCTCCAGCGCGATGACGCTGCGTCGCTGAGGAGGTCCGTCGCGGCGGCGCGCTACCCGCGGGGGCGCAGGAGCCCGTCGCGCCAGAGCCCCACGGCGGCGGCCACGATCCGTTCCCGTGGGTGCTCGGGGTGGTCGGCCCACCACAGCGCGAGGCCCACGGTCGCGGCACGGATCAGCTCGGCGGTCGGCTCGACGAGATCGTCGGGCAGCGCGAGGTCTGGGTCTGCGCGGAGCGCCGCGGCGGTCGCCCCGCGGGCCTCGTCGCGCATCCGCTCGTGGAACGCCGCGATCTCCGCGTCGCCGGTGGTGTCGGCGAAGAGCAGGCGGGTGACGTACGGGTGCTGTTCGACGTAGCCGAACCAGGCGTCGGTCGTCGCGGCGATCCGGTCGGCGGGAGCGGCGTGATCCGTTGCCGTGGCAAGCGCGGCCAGGAGCTCGTCGCGATGCCTGGTCAGGAGGGCGAGGTGGAGGTCGCGCTTCGTGGCGAAGTGCTGGCGCATGAGCTGGCGGCTGACGCCGGCGGCCGACGCGATGTCGGTCAGGTGCGCGCCGGCGTATCCCCGCTCGGCGAAGATCGTCGCGGCGGCCTCTTCGATGATCCGGCGGCGCTGGTCGCGTGGCAGCCGGCGGCGAGGGGGCTCGGACGTCACGGTTGCCATCCTCGCGCACCTGCCGTAAGTTGTCGCAGTGACAACTTACGGAGGGGGTCGCGGTAGGGCGCATGCGCTCGGTGTCGCGCTGGCGGCGATGATCGTCGCTTCGGCGCTCCCCGCCCCGGCGATGGGGGAGGCGGCGGTGTGCGATGCGACGGTGACCGAGGGCACGCTTCGCGGCACGGAGCGTGCCGGGGCGTGCGTGTTCCGCGGCGTGCGCTATGCCGCGGCCCCGGTGGGTGACTTGCGCTTCCGCCCGCCGGCGCCGCCGCCCCGTTGGGACGGCGTGCGCGAGCTCGATGTCAGCAGCGAGTTCGTCTGCCCAAGGGTCGCGCCCAACGTGACGGAGAGCTACGCCGGCCGCGCCCCGGACCCCGTCGACGAGGACTGCCTGCGGCTGTCCGTCACGGCGCCGTCGCAGCCGGGCAGCGGTCGCCCGGTCCTCGTGTACCTGCACGGCGGGGGCTTCGTCTCGGGCTCAGGGTTCCAGGCCGACTTCGATCCGCAGGCACTGG
This sequence comes from Actinomycetota bacterium, assembly GCA_005788585.1. The sequence continues at coordinate 6,398 of SYBY01000502.1, forward strand.
TCGCGCGCGGCGACGTCGTGGTGGTGACGGTCAACTACCGGCTCGGGGTGTTCGGCTACCTCGAGCTCGGCGGGGTCTCCGGTGCGCTCGCCGGTTCGGGGAACAACGGCCTGCGCGATCAGATGGCCGCACTGCGGTGGGTTCGCGAGAACGCCCGGGCCTTCGGCGGCGACCCGGACGCCATCACGGTCATGGGTCAGTCGGCGGGCGCGATCTCGATCGCGGCGATGCTCGCAGGACCCGCGCCGGAGCGTCTGTTCCGGCGCGCGATCCTCCAGAGCGGCACCGGGTATCTCGTGCAGACCCGGCGGCACGCCGAGCGGCTCGCCGGGGAGGTCCTGCGGACCGCGGGGGCCCGGTCGGCAGACGACCTGCGCGCCATGCCGGCCGACCGGCTGCTCGACGTGCAGCGCCGGGTCCTCGCCCGGCGCCCGATCAGCCGCAGCCTGACCTTCGGCCCGCATGTCGACGGTGACCTGGTCCCCGCACCGGTGCTCGACCGGATGGCGGCCGGCAGCGCCCGGCGGGTCGACCTCCTCGTCGGCACCAACGCCGACGAGGCCGGGTTCTTCGCCTTGGGCCGGCCGACGCTCGCCTTCGTGCCCCCGGAGCTCAACCCCTTCCTCCCGGCGGCCCTGGCACGGCGACGGCTGGCGATGGCCGCCTCGTACCGCAGGAGCGGGCGACCCCAGGGCGCGATCCCCCGCGCACGCGATTCGGCCCTGCTGCGCATGGTGACCGACCAGCTGTTCCAGGTCCCCGCGATCCGCACGGCCGACCTCCAGGCGCAGGCCGGAGGCAGGGTGGCCATGTACCGGTTCGACTGGCGGGCTGCGGCGCGGCGTGACCAACCGTGGCTGGATGTCGGTGCCGTCCACTGCCTGGAGATCCCGTTCGTGTTCGGCGGCCTGCGGCTCGATTGGCTGCCGGGCGGCGCCGGACGGCGTATCGATGCCGCGGCGGCCGCACGGCTGTCCGAGCGGATGATGGACGCCTGGCTGGCGTTCGCGCGCACCGGTGAGGCGCCGTGGCAGGCGTATGAGCCGACACGGAGGGCGACGATGGTCTGGTCCGGCGACCCGCGTGTGGTGCACGACCCCGCGGCGGCCGAACGGCGCCTCTGGGAGGGGTACGACTTCCGGGCGTTCGCCTACCCCTGGCCCTGGGGCTGACGGGCACTCCGCAGCGCCTGCGCACGATGCGCGCGGGATCGTCGCAGTCCGGCACAGAATCCCGCCGGGGCGACACGTACATTTGTTCGCCTCATGGCTCGCGCGGCAACCATCCACGTCTGCTCGGACTGCGGGCACACCGAGCCCCGCTGGCACGGCCAGTGCGCCGGCTGCGGAGCCTGGAACACCCTCGTTGAAGAGGCCGCGCCTCCGAAGGCGTCGGCGGGCGGCGGTGGACGTGGCGGACGGGCGCGGGGTGCGACCAACAGCGCACTCGCACGGACGCCGACGGCGCTGCGCGAGGTCCACGCCGAGCACACGAAACGCCTGCACACGAGCATCGGCGAGCTCGACCGCGTGCTCGGGGGCGGGCTGGTGCCCGGGTCGCTCGTGCTGCTGGGCGGCTCGCCGGGGATCGGCAAGTCGACGCTGACGAACATGGCCCTCGGGCATCTGGCCGCGGCGGGGCAGAAGACCCTCTACGTCACGGGCGAGGAGTCGGCCGCCCAGGTCAAGCTGCGCGCCGAGCGGCTCGGCCCGGGGGCGCTGGACGTGCCGATCGTGGCCGAGACCGACCTCGACGCCGTCGTCGCCACGCTCGACGCCGAGCGACCCGCGGCGTGCGTCATCGACTCCGTGCAGACGCTGCACGCGCCGGACCTCACCGGCGCCCCCGGCTCGGTCGGTCAGGTGCGCGAGGTGGCAAGCCGGATCATGTCCGTCGCGAAGGCGAACGGCACCGCGGTCATCCTGGTCGGCCACGTCACGAAGGAGGGCGCGCTGGCCGGTCCGCGCGTGCTCGAGCACCTCGTCGACTGCGTGCTGCAGTTCGAGGGCGAGCGCGAGCGGACCTATCGCACCCTGCGCGCCCTGAAGAACCGCTTCGGCTCGACCAACGAGGCCGGCGTCTTCGAGATGCGCTCCGGCGGCCTCGTCGAGGTGCTCGACGCCAGCGCGCGGTTCGTGGGGGAGGCCACCGGCAAGCCCGGCAGCGTCGTCCTCGCCGCGATGGAGGGCAGCCGGCCGCTGCTCGTCGAGGTCCAGGCGCTCGTCAGTCCGTCCGAGCTCGTCCCGCCACGGCGCGCGGTGACCGGCATCGACCGCAACCGGCTCGCGCTCGTGCTCGCCGTCCTCGGCCGTCACGCGGGGGTCGGGACCGGCAGCGCAGACGTGTTCGTCAACGTCGTGGGCGGGGTGCGCATCGACGAGCCGGGGGCGGACCTCGCCGTGGCGCTCGCCGTGGCCAGTGCGCAGAAGGGCGTGGCCCTCGGAACGCCCGAACGTCCACTCGCCGCGTTCGGCGAAGTCGGGCTCACCGGCGAGCTGCGATCGGTCGGCCATCCCGACCGGCGCCAGGAGGAAGCGGCGAAGTTCGGGCTCGCCGATGTCATTGCGCCGCCTCGTGTGACGAGCCTCCGCGCCGCGCTCCGGGCCGCCTTCACGACGGCCCGTGAGGAGGGTCCGGTCAGGGCTGCCTGAGCGGCCCGTTCGCGGAACCCCACGTCATCCCTGCATTTCCGGCCTGTTGAAACACGCGACCGTCCGGTAGAATGGGGGTGATGGTTGCCCGAACTGGGGATGAGCTGAAGGAGCTCGAACGGCAGGAGCCCCGGCTCGTCAAGGC
>SYBY01000503.1 GCA_005788585.1 Actinomycetota bacterium
CCGGCCGAACTGTCTGACCAGCCAGTTGATCTAGGGAGACACCGTGGCAGAAACACTCGCGATCGCCGGCAGCGGCACGATCGCGGCCGGACTGGCCGCCGTTGCGGCCGCGAACGGCCCCGTGAAGCTCTGGGCGCGCTCGGACGCGTCCGCCGAGCGTGCGCGCAAGACCATCGACAAGTTCATCAGCCGCATGGAGGGCGTCGACCCGTCCGCGGTCACGGTCGTCCAGGACCTGGGCGAGCTCGTCGACGGCGCGACGTTCGTCGTCGAGGCGATCGCCGAGGAGTACGCGGCGAAGGAGCCCCTGCTCGAGCAGCTCGCCTCGCGCACCGGTGCCGACGTCGTGGTCGCGACCACGACCTCGTCCCTGTCCGTGGAGAAGCTGGCGACCGCCTCCGGCGCCGCCGAGCGCTTCGTCGGCCTGCACGTCTTCAACCCGGTCCCGCGGATGAAGCTCGTCGAGCTCATCTACCCGGCCGCCGCAGCCCAGGGCGTGCGCGACCGCGCGAAGGAGCTGTGCATCGCGCTCGAGAAGGAGCCCGTCGAGATCCCGGACGTCCCGGGCTTCGTCGTCAACCGCCTGCTGTTCCCGTACCTGTTCAGCGCCGTGGTGCTCCAGGACGAGACGGGTCTGCCGTCGGAGTCGATCGACACCGCGATGAAGCTGGGCGCCGGCCACCCGATGGGCCCGCTCGCGCTGCTCGACCTCGTCGGCATCGACGTGTCGGTGGCCATCGGCGACGCGATCGGCGCGGACGTCCCGCAGCGGCTGCGCGACCTGCTCGCCGAGGGCAAGCTGGGACGCAAGTCGGGCAGCGGGCTCTACGCCAGTTACTAGATCTTCACCGGACGTTTAGGGACGCTTGAGGGCGGCGCGACAAGCTCCGCCTGCGACGTGTGGAAACGCGACGCGACCCTCCTCCTCAGTAGAAGTGACGCCGGGCCCGCGAGAGCGGGCCCGGTGTGGTTCAGGGGTCGGACGACGTCACACGAGCGTGTCGATCGCCCGTGACAGCTCGATGTCGCGCATCGTGATCCCGCCCTCCGTGTGCGTCGAGATGCGGACCTGCACCTTGCGGTAGCTGTGGATGAGGATGTCGGGGTGGTGGTCGGCCTTGTCGGCGTCGATCGCGACGCGGTTGACGAAGGCCACGGCGTCGGTGAAGTTCGCGAACTCGAAGTCGCGCACGACCGTCCGGCCGTCCTTCCGCCACTGCGTGCCGTCCAGCAGCGCCCCGATCGCCTCGTCGTGCAGCAGTGCCATCTAGTCTCCTTGGCTCGGATGCGGATCGTCAGCCTGGTTCCACACGCCACCGAGCTCCTCTTCGCCCTGGGACTGGGCGATCAGGTCGTCGCGGTGACGCACGAGTGTGACTATCCCATCGCCGCACAGGAATTGCCGAAGGTCACCCGCGACAAGCTCCCCTTCGCCGACCGCGAGCAGCCGGCGAGCGCGCGCGAGATCGACGAGGCGGTGCGCGCGGCGACCGAGGGCGGCGACCCGATCTACGAGCTCGACGAGGAGGCCGTCCGCGAGCTGGAGCCTGATCTCATCGTGACCCAGGGCCTCTGCCCGGTGTGCGCGGTCGACGTCGAGGACGTCGAGGCGCTCGCCCAGTCGATGCCGTCCTGCCCCCGCGTCGTGGCGCTCGACCCGACGACGTACGGCGAGACGCTCGCGGACGTTCGTACGATCGCGCAGGTCACGGGCGCAAAGGACGCGGCGCTCGACCTCATCGCGCGCTCGGCGGGCCGGGTCGACGCGGTGCGGCTGGCCGTCCGCGGTGCCGAGCGCCCGCGCGTCGCCGCGATCGAGTGGTTCGACCCGGTCTTCATCGCCGGGCACTGGACCCCGCAGCTCATCGAGATGGCGGGCGGGTTCGACGCGCTCGGCTTCGCCGGCGAGCACTCCGAGCAGACCACGTGGGACCTCGTCACCGCCGCCAAGCCCGACGTGATCGTCTGCATGCCGTGCGGCTACGACCTCAACCGCGCTGACGACGAGGCCATGCGCTACGCCGACGCACTCCGGGAGACCGGAGCTCCGCGCATCGTGGCCGTCGACGGATCGGCGTACTTCTCGCGGCCCGGTCCGCGGCTGGTCGACGGGCTCGAGCTCCTCGGCCACATCCTGCACCCCGATCGCGTGCCCCAGCCCCAGACGGGCGCGGTGGCGCGGGAGATCGAGGTGTACGGGCCGGTGCGCTGAACGCCGTCCCCACCTTTTCTGGAGAAGGTCCGTGATCTTTGCGGCTGCACGCCGTTGAGAGGGCATGCCCTACGTCCGCTGCCGCGACTGCACGACCCGCGTCTACCGCGCGCCATCCGCGCACGCCGAGCCCTGCCCGGTGTGCGAGACCCCGTTGCCCGGCCGCCGCCGCCGCGCTGCAGCCCCGCGACCGCGGGCGGGGCGCACGACGGCCGCTACAGCAGTGCGCCGTTCCTGAGCGCGTACTCGGCCGCCCAGATGCAGCCGATCGCCGCCGCCACGCCCATGCCGATCACGATCCCCAGCGCCACGTTGCTCATCTGCTTCGAGCCCTGCCGCGGAGCCCAGACGAGCAGCAGGTAGCCCGCCGCGGCGCCGAACGCCAGGCCGCCGAGGTGGCCGCCGATGGAGATGTTCGGGATGACGAAGGTGATCACCAGGTTGATGACCAGCAGCATCCCGAGCCCCGACTGCATGATCCCGATGCCCTGGGAACGCTCGGCCACCACGGCCGCGCCGATCAGCCCGAAGACCGCCCCCGACGCACCGACCGTGGGCGAGAACGGCGAGAGCAGCATGACGCCGAGTGACCCGCCGAGCAGCGACGTGAAGTACAGCGCGCCGAAGCGGAGCTTGCCGATCGCCGGCTCCATCATCGAGCCGAGGTAATAGAGCATGTACATGTTGAAACCGACGTGCAGCAGCCCCGCGTGGAGGAAGCCGCCGGTCACGATCCGGTACCACTCTCCGTCGGAGACTCCGGCCGGCAGGACGAGTCCGGAGTCGAGCTGCAGCGCGCCGAGCAGCGCGCCCTCGTTGAAGACCGAGCCGCCCGCCTGCAGGCCGGTCCCGCCGAACATCTCGGCGAGGAACACGATCACGTTGATGCCGATGAGGGTGAACGTCAGCGTCGGATCGGCCGTGAGGTTGCGGGCCGTGCGCACCTCGGTCCGCTGCTTGCTGCAGTCCGGGCAGCGCATGCCGACCGGGGTGGGCGTCATGCAGTCCGGGCAGATCGGATTGCCACACGACGAGCACGAGACGCCGGTCTCGCGGTCGGGGTGGCGGTAGCAGGTCTGGGTCCCCAGGGCGGACATCGTGCGGCGACGCTAGCAGTCGGTTCTCAAGCGGATCTGAAGCGCGCGCGCCAGTTCAGCGGCGCAGGAGCTTGCGCGCTTCGGAGGCGACCGCGTCGGCCGTCTTGCGGGCCTGGACCGCGGGGTTGCGGCTCTGCTGCTTCTTCTTCTGGGACGCCCGGACGCGCAGCACCACGAGCGCCGTGCCCGCGGACGCACCCACGGCGCTGGCGACCACCGGCCGCACCCAGTTGCGCGGGTCCTTCATCGCGCGCAGCTCCCAGCCCTCGAGCTCGTCGACGGCGGCGTCGGTCAGGGTCTGCAGCGTCGTTTCGAAGCGCTCGGACAGCCGCTCGGGCGGCTCGACCGGCGTGAACGCGCGGCGCAGCAGGGCCTCGACGTCATAGGCGTCCGTGCTCACGCTCCATCACCTCCTGCAGCTGCTTGATGGCGCGGTGGATGAGCACCTTCGTGGCGCCGTCGGTCTTGCCCATCGC
>SYBY01000504.1 GCA_005788585.1 Actinomycetota bacterium
AACGGCGTGCGCCCCACAGGGCCGCGCGCACCCCAGATCGGCCTGGTCACGGTCACGCCCGCGCCGGGCGAGACCCTCGCGCAGGCCGCTCGTCGGCTGCGCGCCGACCCCGCGGTCGCGTCGGTCGCCCCCGAGGGCCGGATGCGCCTGCGCTTCGTCCCGAACGACCCGGCGCTCTCCGCGCCGGAACTGGCACCCCGCACGCCCGGCGGCACCACGCAGCAGTGGTGGGCCGCCCCGATGGGCCTGCCCGGCGCCTGGGACGTCACGCGCGGCGCCCGCGCGCTGGTCGCCGTCATCGACACCGGTGCCGACGGCGGGCACCCCGAGCTGGCCGGCAAGATCCGCGACGCGATCGACCTGGACGAGACCTTCGGCGCCGGGCCCGCCACGACCGACGAGAACGGTCACGGCACGCACGTGGCGTCGCTCGCCTGCGCGCAGGCGGACAACCGCCTGGGCATCGCCGGCGCGGGGCTCGGCTGCGGCCTGCTGGTGATCAAGAGCGATCTCAGTGACAGCTCGGTCGCGACCGGCATCGTCGAAGCGGTCGACCGCGGCGCCGACGCGATCAACATGAGCTTCGGCAGCGAGAGCGGTCGCGGCTCGGCGGCCCTGCGGCGTGCCATCGACTACGCGGTCGCCCGCAAGGTCGTCCTCGTCGCGGCTGCGGCCGACATGCCCGTCACCGAGCAGGGATACCCGTCGAACGTCCTGCAGCCCACCGGCACCGCCGCGAACCTCGAGAGCGGGAGGGGGCTGTCGGTCACGGCGGCGACGGCTGCCGGCACCCGCGCCTCGTTCGCCGGGCTGGGCTCGCAGATCTCCATCGCCGCCTACGGCAGCTACGGGGCGGACGGCGGTCCCGCCGGCATGCTCGGCGCGTTCCCGATGGGCGAGACCGAGCAGGAGTCCGGCGAGCGCCCGTGCAACTGCAGGACGAGCATCGGAGGCGACTCGCGCTATGCCTATCTCGAGGGCACGTCGATGGCCGCGCCACTCGTCACGGCCGTGGGCGCGCTCGTGCGGGACCTCAACCCCGACCTGTCTCTGCGCGAGACGCTGCGCGTCATCAAGCAGACCGCGCGCCGGCCCGGCCCGGGCTGGGGTGCCGACCTGGGGTGGGGCATCGTCGACGGCGGCGCCGCACTGAACGCCGCCCGCGCGATGGATCGCACGCGACCCACCTCGCGGGCGAAGGTGATCCGCCGCACGAACGGCACGGCGACCATCAGCGTGCGGGGCCGCGACAGCGGACCGAAGGGCGTGACGGTCAGCGGGGTCGCGCGCTACGAGATCTTCCGGGCACTGCCGGGCCGCAAGCCTCGCCGGGTCGCATCCACGACCCGCACGTCGGTGCGGGTGGGCGTTCCCGGTGGCCGGGCGTCGTTCTTCAGCGTCGCGGTCGACCGGGCGGGGAACCGCGAGCCGCGTCCGGCGCAGCCCGACGCGCGCGTCGGCTCCCGCTAGTCCGCTACGGGGCGCTGATGCGCGGCGTGCTGGTGGGCGCGCCGTTGGACGAGGACGACGCGCTCGCGCGCTCGGCGCGGGCCATCGCCAGGAGCTCCGCGATCGCGGCCTCGATCTCCTCGCCGATGCGCGCGATGTCCGGCAGCGCGTCGTAGTCGGCGAGCAGGCCGAAGTTCAGCTTGCCGTTGTAGCTCATGATCGCCACGGCGAGTGCGTGGTTCTCGGGCAGGAACGCGATCGGGAAGACGTCGAGCAGCTCGCGTCCCAGGATGTACAGCGGGAACTGCGGGCCCGGCACGTTCGTGATCAGCAGGTTGAACAGCCGGGTGGAGAAGTTCAGCCGGGATGCCTGCGCGAGCAGGGTCGGCGGGGCGAAGTTCTGCGCACCCGCGAGGACCTCGGCGCCGACGGCCTGCTTGGACTCCTTGAGGTCGCCCATCGCGGCGCACACGGCGCGGTGGCGCTCGAATGGGTCGTCGATGTACACCGGCAGGGGGCCGCGCATGACCGTCAGCCGGTTGCCCATGTTGCCGTGCTCGTCCGCGGCGCGGATGGAGACGGGGACGAGCGCGCGTAGCTCCAGCCCCTCGGTCCGGACACCGCGCGAGTGCAGCCAGCTGCGCAGCGCGGTGGTCATGACGGTCAGGACGACGTCGTTGACCGTGCCGCCGAGTCCGTCCTTGATCTCCTTGAAGTCGCGCAGCTCGCTGCGGATCGTCACGTAGCGGCGATGCGGGCCGATGTCGACGTTCAGCGGCGTCTCCGGTGCCGGATTCATCGTCGCCCACGCGATGTCGGCGACGCCCGTCACCGCGTCCTTGGCCACAGCGGCGGCGCGCTGCGGATTCGACGCCGCGCGCAGCACCGTGCTGGCGACGCGGCTCGTCGTCCGCGCGGCGCCCAGGATCCCGCTGGAGATCAGCCGGATCGGTGACGGGGTGTGGTTCGCGCGCCACGGCTCGAGTTCCGCCGTGGGGAACTGCGTCGGCACCGGGGTGAGGTCGAACAGGACCTGGCCGAGGTCGACGCCGGAGATGCCGTCGATCAGCGCGTGGTGGTTCTTGCTGATGATCGCGAAACGGCCGCCGGACAGGCCCTCCACGAGCCACATCTCCCACAGCGGCTTGTCGCGATCGAGTCGCTGGCTGTAGATCCGGGCGGCGAGCTCGGTGAGCTGGCCCTCGTCACCGGGGCTCGGGAGCGCGGTCTGGCGGACGTGGTACTCGAGGAAGAAGTTGGGGTCGTCGATCCAGACCGGCCGGCCGGTCTCCAGCGGCGGGACGGCGAGCTTCTGCCGGTACCGGGGGACGAGGTGCAGCCGCGAGCGGATCGAGTCGAGCAGGTCCTCGTAGGCGGGCGGCGGGCCCTCGGCGATGATCAGCCCGCCGATGTGCATGTGCGAGCTCTCCTTCTCCTGCATGAGGAAGGACGCGTCGACGGCGGTCAGGCGATCAAGGTGCTCCTGCGGCATGTGCACCGGAACATACCCAGGTCTGGGGTTTCGCACGACGTTCGTTGCAACCGACACACCGTCAAGGACGGGCGGC
>SYBY01000083.1 GCA_005788585.1 Actinomycetota bacterium
CAGGCAGACGCCGATCGCCTCGACCTCCAGCTCGCCGATCCGCTCGAGCGTGGCGCGCGCCGCGGCCTCGTCGAGCTCGACCGCGACGCTGCCGTCGGCCAGCACCCGCTCGGTGATCTCGAAGCACAGCCGCCGCGGGACGTACGGCGTCTTGAACGGCAGCGCGAGGTTGTGCGGCTGGTCCTTGCCGCCCTCGCGGTAGAGCAGGATGTCGCGGTTGCCGCGCGTGGTGACGAACGCGGTCTTCGCGACGTTGCCGGTGAGGATCGCGTTCGTCGAGCGGGTCGTCGAGTAGACGAAGACCTTCGTCGCGGCGAGCAGGTCGGCGATCGCCAGGCCGACGTGATCGGCCGCCTTCTCGATCGCGCCGGTGATGCCGACGAACAGGTCGTCGGGGGTCGTCGAGCTCTTGAACAGGCCGATGATCTGGTCCTGGTCGGCGAGCACGAGGTCGGTGAACGTTCCGCCCGTGTCGACGGAGATCGTGTACGTGGGGGTCATGGGAATCCTCCGTCGGGGGTCAGGCGCCGCGCAGCGCGGCGGTCGCCTCGTGGTCGATCACGCCGTCGAGGTCGACGGCCACGCCGTAGACCTCCTTCGCGCGCTCGGGGGTGACGACGCGCTGGAGCACGTCGCCGGCGACCGCCTCGGGGTCGCGTTCGAAGGCGGGGCCGTAGCCGCCGCCGCTGCACGACACGCCGACGAGCGTCTCGCCGTCGGCCAGCGTGATGCGGTGGAACGTCGGCAGCTCCTCGAGTGAGCCGTCGACCGTGCGGCGCCACATCTGCATCTGCGTGCCGCCGCCTCCGCCGCGCGCACCGCGGGCCGGAACGACCGCCCCGTCACCGCCGTTGACGACCTCCATGGAGCAGCCCACGGGCCCGAACTCCGTGAACGTGGCGTGCGCGCCGCGCGTGCGGCCCGCGCCCTCGGAGTCGGGGATGAGCTTCTCGGCGACGATCCGGATCGGGTGGATCTGCTCGTCCACCTCGATCGAGTCCTTGTAGAGCATCCCGACGCCGCCGATCGTGTAGGCGTTCAGCCAGCCGTCGGTGCCGAACGGCGTGCCCGGCCCGCCGCTGGCGGCGAGGTAGAGCTGGTTGACGAACGGCTTGCCGGAGGTCGGGTCCGTCCCGCTGATGACCGAGCCACCGGCGGCCTGGCCGTAGCCGAACTGGCCCATGCCCCAGCCGTCCGCGATCTCGGCGAGGGCCTCCAGCGTCGCGTTCGCCACGCGGTCCTGGAGGTTCGTCGTCGACGCCGAGCAGCTGTACGGGTGGACGGGGTTGCCGACGCAGCAGCCCTCGCGGATGAGCACGTCGACGCGTGACAGCGAGCCGCCGTTGCTCGGCACGCCCTTGCCGATCCCCAGGAACACGCCGATGAGCGCCGAGCTCTTCGCGCACGCCTCGCTGAGGTTGATGCCGCTCGGCAGGTTGTCGGGGTTGTCGCGCAGGTCGACGGTCATGCGCCCCTCGTCGGGGAACGTCTCGACCGTGACGGAGATCGGGATGCCGTCCCCGTAGCCGGCCTCGGTCATCGAGTCCAGCGGCAGCGGGTCGTGGATGGTCGTCGCGGTCGCCTTCCCCTTGGGGATCTCCCGAAGGCGCTCCTCCATGAGGTCCTCGGACATCTGCAGCCACTGGTTGGAGTAGGCGAGCAGCGTGTCGGCGCCGACCTCGTTCATCAGGTCGAGCGTCCGCCGTTCCCCGATCCGCGCGGAGCCCATCAGCGCGAGGTAGTCGCCCCACCAGTGGTCAGGCGCGCGGATCCGCATCTTGCACATGCGGATGATGTCCTGGTTGTCCTCGTAGTTGGACTGGACCTTGACGGCGGGGAAGATCAGCCCGCCCTCCTCGTAGACGTCGCGCGCCTGCCACATGTAGGTGGTCGGGACGCTGTTGCCGCAGTCGCCCTGGTGTGCCTTGGCGAGGACGGTGAAGTGGTGCTCGCCGTCGTCGTCGATGATCGGGATGAGCATCGTCCAGTCCGCGGTGTGCGAGCAGCCGTGGTAGCCGGAGTTGTGCAGGAACGCGTCGCCCCGCTTCAGCTCGGGGTGGAAGCGCTTCATCGTCTGCACCATCTCCTTGGGCCCGTGCAGGACGTGGATCGGGATCGACTCGGCCCAGGCCAGGAGATCGCCGTCCTTGGTCAGGACGGCGCAGGAGAAGTCGTGGGCGACGGCGAGAACGCCCGTGCGGGCGGAGCGCAGCAGCGTGTTGAGCATCGAGCGGGCGATCGCGTCGAAGCGGCTTTCCAGCACGGCGAGCTGGACGCTGTCGAGGGTCTTGGTCGTCGTCATCGGGCTCCGGGGTGGGCGGGCAGGATTGGATCCATCTCTGCCGAAGAGGAAAGCTGGACTCGGACGGGCAAGCATCGGACTGGGTGACCAAACCGCCTGTCCTGGTCTTGGACTGACGGTCGGACCCCGGATGCGGGCGGTGGTGGCATATTGGATGCAATTCTGCCCCGCAGCGTTCAGGGAGACCCATGCCGACGACGATGTTCCTGCCGTATCGACCTGTGCCTCCGCGCGAGGCTCGGGCATGACCGAGCCGGTCCTGCTCATCACCGGCGCGAGCTCCGGCATGGGGCTCGCGACCGCACAGCTCGCGGCGTCACGTGGCTACCGCGTGGCGCTGGCGGCTCGCCGCTCGGAGCTGGTCTCGGCCGAGGCGGCCGCGCTCGGCGGTCCCGACAAGGCGATCGGCATCACGTGCGACGTGTCCGACTGGGAGTCCGTCCAGGCGATGGTGGCCACGACGCTCGACGCGTTCGGCCGGATCGACGGCGTGTTCGCCAACGCCGGTGCGTTCACCGAACCGGGGTGGAAGACCGACCCGGTGGAGGTGTGGAAGACCAACGCGCTCGTCAACGTCTACGGCACGGCGATCACCGCCCGCGCGGCGATGGATGCGCTGATCGAGACGAAGGGCAAGCTCATCCTGACGTCGTCACGCGCGGCGCGGTTCATGGTGCCGGGCTCGTTCTACGCGTGCACGAAGGCGGCGGTCACGGCGATGGGCGAGGCGCTGCGCCTGGAGTTCAACGACACCGGGGCGCACGTCTGCGTCATCGAGCCGGGGTGGGTGAACACCCCGATGGCGGCGACGGTGCCTGGGCTTCCCGACTCGATCGTCGAGGGCGAGAACATCGCGGCGGCGGTCATGTTCGTGATGGACATGCCGCCGAACGCCGACGTGAACCAGATCCTGATCCGCGCGACTACCCAGCCCGTCTGATGGTGACCCTGGGGAGTACCGGCCTGGAGGTCTTCGAGCTCTGTCTCGGCGGGAACGTGTTTGGCTGGACGGCCGACGAGGCGCAGTCGTTCGCGGTGCTCGACGCGTACGCGGCGGCCGGCGGGAACTTCGTCGACACGGCCAACCAGTACTCGTTCTGGGCGGAGGGGAACGACGGCGGCGTGTCGGAGACGGTCATCGGCAACTGGATGGCGGCGCGCGGGAATCGCGCGGATGTGGTGCTGGCGACGAAGGTCGGCGGGGAGATGCCGGGCCTGCCGCATGACCTGAAGGCGTCGACGATCGCTCGGGCGTGCGATGAGTCGCTCGCCCGGCTGCAGACCGACTACATCGATCTCTACTACGCACACTTCGACGATGAGTCGACGCCGCTCGAGGAGACGCTGGAGGCGTTCGACGCGCTGGTGAAGGCCGGCAAGGTGCGGCATCTGGCGGCGTCGAACCACAGTGCGGCGCGGCTGGCGTCGGCGCTGGAGGTGTCGGCGTCTGAGGGGTTCGCGTCGTACACGGTGTTCCAGCCGCACTACAGCCTGGTCGAGCGCGGGTTCGAGGACGAGCTCCAGCCGCTGCTGGTCGAGCGCGGGATCCCGGCGGTGCCCTACTGGGTGCTGGCGCAGGGGTTCCTGCTGGGCAAGTACCGGGCCGGTGGGTCGTCGAACGGGAGCCCGCGGGCGGGCGAGGCGTCGGTGTACCTGGAGCGCGGCGGTGCGGCGGTCCTCGAGGTCCTCGACGACCTGGCGGCCGCCCACGAGACGACCCTCGGCCCGATCGTGCTGGCGTGGACGGCCAGCCGCCCGGCGGTGGCGACGCCGATCTCCAGCGCGCGGACGCCCGAGCAGCTGGAGCAGCTGCTGCCGTTCACCGAGATCACGCTGAGTGACGACGAGATCGCGCGGCTGGATGGTGCGGCGGCCACGGTCGCCTGATCTGGACTTTCCCCCTAGGGAAGCCGCGGCGGTCCGGAGCCGGGAGTGGGCTCCGGACCGTGAAGCGGCACATCGGGTCGAGTTGGGGTCGGTATGCGACCCAAACTCGACCGGATGCGACACCTAGCGCCACCACCCGGGCGCCGCCCGCTCGGTCCGCCCACCGTCGAGCACCACCGGACCGCCCCGCAGCGCCGCCGTCGCATCCTCATCCACCGCCAGCGTCTCCCACCGCTCGGGATCCCCGCGCAGCGCCACCCCGTACGCGCTTCGCGCCCGCTCCACGGTCACATACCCATCGGCCACGTCCTCGAGCACCGCCTCCGGATCGCGTTCCAGCGGCGACCCGTACCCACCGCCACCCGCCGACAGCGACCCGATCGCCTCCCCGGCCGCGAGATCCACCTCACCCACGACGTGCTCGTACTTCGTCCACGCGCCATCCCCGGAGACATGCCACGCCTCCGGCCCCAGCGGACTCCCACCGCCATGCACCCCGACCGGCCGGTTGCGCACCCCGTCGAGGAAGTAGTGGCAGGTCATGTCCGCCAGCCGCGGGCCGAACACCGCAACTCCGCCCGGCGCGCCGCGCGTCCGGCCCGCACCCTCGCTGTCGGGACGCACGACCTTCTCCCAGACGACCATCGGGTGCTTCTGCTCCATGATCTCTGTCTGGTCGATGTAGCCGATGCCCGACGCGCCGGTGATCTGGTAGGTCAGCCACCCATCGGACTCGAACGTCGCCGGGCCGCCGGCTGTTCCCAGGAAGGTCTGGAAGACGTACGGCTCGCCACTGCGGCTGGGGTCCACTCCTGACGACACCCCCTGGAACGGGGCCGATCCGTACGTCGGCTCCGCGGCACCCCGGCCGGGCGCGGCAGTGGCCATCCCGACCATCGTCATCCCCACGACCCGGTCCTGCACCGTCGTCGTCGCACACGACGCGCTCGCGGGATGGCGCGGGATCCCGACCACGCAGTTCTCGCGGACCAGCACCTCGATCCGCCGGTACGCGCCCGCGTTGTTCGGCACCCGCACTCGCTTGGCATCACGCCGCGAGTTCAGCGCGACGAGCACGCCCGCGGTCGCCGCGTTGCGCGATGTCGACTCGCTGAGGTTCAGGCCGTTCGGCACGCAGTCCGGGTTCTCGCGGAGGTCGACGGTCACGCGCCCGCCGGCAGGATCCACGTCGATCTCGGCCTGCAGCGGCAGTCCGTCGGGCACACCGGGGAACGGGTCGAGCGCCGTCGATGTCGTCACCCGTGCGGCCGGGAGCTCGGCGATCGCCTCGGCGGCCATCCGCTCGGAGTAGTCCAGCCACTCGGTCACGAACTCGTGCACCCCGCTGATGCCTCCGAGCGACACACAGAACTCCCTCAGCCGCCGCTCGGCCAGACGCGCCGCGCCGATCGTCGCGAGGTAGTCGCCGTACCAGATGTCGTAGGCGCGGATCCGCCGCTCGCACATCCGGATGATGTCCGTGTTGTCGGTGCGGTCGGTCTGGATCTTCACGCAGGGGAAGATCAGCGCGCCCTCGTTGTAGACGTCGGTGGCGGTCGGCGAATAGGTCGTGGGCAGGGCGTTACCGCAGTCGGCCTGGTGGGCCTTCGCCAGGGCGGTGAACACGTGCTCGCCCTCGAAGAAGACGGGCACGAGGATCGTGTGGTCGGCCGCGTGGCTGTTCCCGTCGTACGGGTCGTTGGAGAGGTACGCGTCGCCTTCGCGGAAGTTCGGGTGCGTGCGGCCGAGCGCCTCGGCCAGCAGTGACGAGCCGTAGACGTGCACGAGCGCGCCGTCGGGCGAGGAGACCATGTCGTGGTTCGCGTCACAGACCGAGCACGAGAAGTCGCGTGAGGCCATGGTCGTCGAGCGCGCGGTGCGGACCATGGTGTTGGTCATCTCGCGGACGATGCCGTCGAGGCGGCTCGCCATCACGCCGAGGGTCACGGTGTCCATCGTCAGCCTCCGATCCGGTCGTTCGAGGTGGGGGTCGCGACGGCGAACTCGCCGGTCGTCGCGGTCACGCCGTCGCGGCGCACAGGGGCGGGAGGGCCGGCGAAGCCCGGAAGTTGCGCGGCGGTCGCGGCGGTCAGGACCACGACGACGCCGACGATCTGCATCGCGCCGAGCGACTGGCCGAGCGTGACCCACGCCGTGATGACGGCGACGACCGGTTCGATCGTTGCCAGCACACCCACCACCGGGCCGGGCAACCGCAGCGTCGCGCCGGCGAAGAGGAGGTACGGCACGAGCGTGGCCAGCACCATGACCCCGAGGAGGCCGAGCCACTGCTCGCCGGTGGTCTCGGCGAACGGGAAGGTCCAGACCGGGTCGGGCACGATCGCGAGGGTCACGGTCGCCACGCCGAACATCGCGATGACGATCGTCAGCGCCGGGAGCGCGACGGGCAGCCGGCCGATGATCGTCACGTACCCGGCGAACGAGCACGCGGCGATGAGCGCGGCCGCGACGCCGAGCGGGTCGATGCTCCCCGACGCGCCCGCGTTGACCACGAGCCAGCAGCCGCCGACCGCGACGACCACCGTGACGAGCGCGACGGGGGTCGGCCACCGCCGGGCGAGGACGGACGACAGGCCGAGCAGGATGATCGGCGACGTGTAGATGAGCGCCTGGGCGGTGGCGATCGGCAGCAGCGTCAGCGAGACGATGTACGCGAGGCCCGTGCCGAACGACCCGAGCAGTCCGGCGGCGAGCAGCGGGCGCCACGCGACGCGCGGGATGCGCATGAGCGCGGGGGCGGCGATCCGCAGGGCGAGGGCGAGCACGAGGAACGCGCCGATGAAGCGGAACTGGTTGACGCGCGTGGCGTCGACGCCGTCGTCGGAGAGCGCGCGGGTGATGGAGGCGGAGAGCCCGCCGCAGGTCGCGCCGATCGCGGCCATGGCGATCCCGGCGGTGCGGCGCCGGTCGCGGCGCGGGGACGAAGTCGAGGGCGCGATGGCGCGAATCGTATCCAATCCGGCACCACAATCTGGGCCAGAATCCTGGCTTGAACACCGTGTATTTCGTCCATAGGATCCAATCAATGACCCACGTTCAGCGCCCGCCCGCCGTCGCCTCCGAGCACATGGTCTGTGCGTCCCAGGGGCAGGCGGTGCAGGCCGGGCTGGCGATGCTCGAGCGCGGCGGCAACGCGGCCGACGCCGCAGTCGCCGCGGCTGCGGCGCTGTGCGTGTGCGAACCGATGTCCACCGGGATCGGCGGTGACGCGTTCGCCATCGTCCACCGCGATGGACGTGCGGAGGGCCTGGACTCCGCGGGGCCGGCGGCCGCCGACGCGCCGGAGCTCCCCGTGCACACGGACGGGCCGGGCTCGGTGACGGTCCCCGGCGGGGTCGCCGGCTGGGAGGCGCTGCTGCGCCGCCACGGGCGGCTCGGCCTCGACGTCTGCCTGGCGCCCGCGATCGACCTCGCCGAACGCGGCTTCGCGGTGGCGCCCCGATGCGCGTGGGCGTGGCGCTCCGCCGACCGCCTGCCGCGTGGCTACGACTCCGTGCCCACGCTCGGCGCCCGCGTGGTGCTGCCGGAGCTGGCCGCGACGCTGCGCGCGATCGCCGCCGAAGGCCCGGACGCGCTCTACCGCGGCGAGCGGGCGGCCGCGATCGCCGCTGCGACGGCGTTGAACGAGGACGACCTCGCGGCGTTCGCTCCGGCCTGGGTGCAGCCGCTGCGCCTGCGCTACCGCGGGGTCGACGTGCTCGAACTCCCCGCGCCGACCCAGGGGGTCGTCGCGCTGGAGGGGCTCGGCATCCTTGAGCTGCTTAGCGAGCAGCCTGACGACTGCGACCGGCTCGATGCTGTCCGCCTCGCCCTGGAGGACGGCCTGGCGACGGTGCGCGACGGCGCCGACGTCTCCGGCCTGCTCGACCCTGAGCATCTTCGCGCGCGTGCGGGCGCGCGCACGCGCGAGGGCGTCACCGAGCCCGCGGGCGGCACCGTCTACCTCTGCGCGGTCGACGGCGACGGCATGGCGGTGTCGTTCATCCAGAGCCTGTACGAGCCGTTCGGCTCGGGCGTCGTCGCCGGCGACACAGGGGTCGTGCTGCAGAATCGCGGCGCGTGCTTCGACGTCGAGGGCGAGGTCCGTGCCGGCCGACGGCCGTACCACACGATCATCCCCGGACTGCTCGAACGTGACGGCGCGCTGCTCGGTCCGTTCGGTGTCATGGGCGGGTTCATCCAGGCGCAGGCGCATGTGCAGTTCGTCTCCGGTGTCCTGGATGACGGGCTCGATCCGCAGGCCGCCCTGGACCGGCCCCGCTTCCGCGTCGAAGCCGATCACGTCCTGACCGAGCACGGCGCATGGACCGGCCGGCCGCCCGCCGACCTGCCGCTGCGCGCCGAAGCCGACCCGCTGCCGTTCGGGGGCGGGCAGGCGATCCTCGTCGACGGCGACACGCTCATCGGCGGGTCGGACAGCCGCAAGGACGGATACGCCGGGGGCCGTTGAGCCCGCCGACGGGGGTACGCATGAGCACCGAACCATCACCGGCCATCGGCACGAAGCTGCTGTTCGAGAACGAGCACGTCCGCGTGTGGGACCTCGTGCTCGAGCCCGGTGAGAGCAGCGGCATCCATCGCCATCACCACGACTTCGTCTTCGCCTACGTCACGGAGGACAACGAGCTCGAGGTGCGGGTGCCGGGCGAGCCGGCGCGGCCGACGTCGGCGCAGGATGGGTACGTGTCCGCGACGACGATCGGGGCCGGCGACGACCCGCGGCTCACCCACGAGCTGGTGAACGTGGGGACCACGCGGCACCGGCAGATCCTGGTCGAGACGCTGACCGGCAAGGCGCGCGACGACGGTCCGGCGGAGACCGAGAACAACGGGCTGGGACGCGATCAGTGGGCGGAGGAGGGCGGGGCCTGACGCCTGGACGGCGGCCCGCGAAACGCGAAAGCGTCTAGGTTGTCATTCTGGTCAGAAGGCCTGTACCATCCGCGCTCGCATGGCGGCACGGAAGCTGCATATCGCGATCGTCCTGGCGATCGCGCTCACCGGATGGAGCACGGCCGCAGCCCACGCGATGGAGCTGACGAGTGCCGGCCTGAAGGGCACCGACGGCAACGACGAGGTTGCGCTGAGCGTGGTGACCTCCGGGCAGGTGACCACGTTCACCTACACCCCCGGCGCCGGGCAGACCATCACCGCGCCCGCGGCGTTCACCCAGTGCGGCGGAGGAGGCGCGCCTGGAGCAGCGCTCACGTGTGCGTACACGGGCTTCGACCAGCGCGATCCGCTGCTGCTGGACATGGGTCCCGGCAACGACACGGTGCAACTCGGCACCATGGTCTCCGGGTTCCGGACGCTGATCGCCGGCGGCGACGGGAACGACCGGCTGTCCGGCGGGGCGAGCAACGACGAGATCGACCCGGGGATCGGCGACGACGTCGTCTCCGGTGGCGGCGGGTCCGATCGCCTGGCGGCGGACATCCCGCAGGGGACCGCCCTCCCGTACCGGACGACCCCGCGCTCCGCGGGCGTCTTCGTCGACCTCGCCGCCGGGATCATGCAGCCGCTGGCGGGCGGCGAGCAGGACACGGTGAGCGGCTTCGAGGACGTGCGCGGCACTGCGTTCGCCGATGTCCTCCTCGGCGACGACGCGCCCAACGTCATCAACGGCTACGAGGGCTTCGACCGCGTCGACGGCCGCAACGGCGCAGATTGGCTGACCTCCCGTGACGGCCTCACCGCCGACTATTCCCGCCGCAACGGGCCGCTGATCATGGACATCGATGGCGCCCCCGGCTCCTCGGACCGGCTCATCACCGCCCGCACCTTCAACGGCGGAGTGGACATCGACCGCTTCAGCCGCCTCGGCCGCGTCATCGCCACGAACCGCGACGACGACATCGTCACGACCGTCCCCGCCTTCGTGTCCGGCGGCCCCGGGGACGACATCATCGAGGGCAGCGACGGGGACGACACGCTGAACGGCGACGAGGGGCACGACGGCATCACGGGCGGCGCGGGCCGCGACCACCTGTTCGGTGGGTCCGCTGGATCCCTCGCCACGGACGCCGGTCATGACTACCTGCACACCGAGGACGGCGGGGCGGACCAGGCCTACTGCGCCGGCGGATGGGACGTGGTGATCGCCGACGCCGCGCACCTGGACGGGGCCGATGGCGACTGCGAGGAGGTCGTCCGGCCGGATGCCGACCCGATCTACACCCCGATGCCCGTGGCGCGCCCGCGCCCGGTTGGCGGCTGGCCGCCGCCCGTCACGGGGTCGGCCGGCAAGGGCACCCCTGCGGCTGCGGGTCAGCCTCCGCTGCTGCGGCTGGGCCACAGGCTGGTCAAGCTGCGCCGGGCCGGCAAGGTGACGGTGAAGGGGCGGGCGCTGAACGCCGACCGCACCCCGATCGCCGGGGTCCGGGTGACGCTCAAGCGCGGGTCCCGCGTGCTCGCCTCGACCCGCGCGGGCAAGGACGGGGCGTTCAAGCTGCGGGCCCGCGTCACGCGCACGGCGAAGCTGAGCGTCAGCTACGCCGACCCCGTGACGCGGCGCCGGGTGAGCGCCACGGTCACCGTCCGCGTCAAGCGCTGACCAGTCAGGCTCCCGCCAGCGGGACCGCCGACTTCTCCCAGGCCACACCACCCGGCCCGTGCAGCGCCAGATCCGCCGGCCCGAACCGCTCCGCCACCGTCTGGCGCTGATGCCAGTACGGGTACAGCAGGGCCGGATTCGACACCGCATCGAGCCGCGCGCGCTGCTCGTCGGAGAGCACGAGCTCCGCGGCCGCCAGCGAATCCGCCAACTGCTCCGGCGTCCGCGCACCCACGACCAGCGAGCTCACCGCCGGCCGGCCCATCAGCCACGCCAGCGCCACCCGCACCGGCGGCACCTCGAGCTCCTCGCCAATGGCCACGAGCTCGTCGACGATGTCGTACAGCTGCTCGCCGTCGCGCACCGGCGGCTCGTTCCAATCCGTCAGGTGCCGCGAGCCCTCGGGCGGCTCGACGCCGCGCCGGTACTTCCCCGTCAGCAGCCCACCCGCAAGCGGGCTCCACGACAGGATCCCCAGCCCCTGGTCGACCGACAGCGGCACGAGCTCGTACTCCGCCTCACGCGCCTGCAGGGTGTAGTGGATCTGCTGGCTGACGAACGGCGTCGCGCCCGCAGCGTCGGCGGTCCACAGCGCCTTCATCACCTGCCAGGCCGAGAAGTTCGAGCACCCCAGGTACCGCACCTTGCCGCTGGCGACCAGCGACTCGAGCGCCGCGATCGTCTCCTCCAGCGGTGTCATCCCGTCCCAGGAATGCACCTGGTAGAGGTCGATGTGGTCGACGCCCAGGCGGCGCAGCGACGCCTCGCACTGGCGGACGATGTGGTGGCGCGACAACCCCCGGTCGTTCGCCGAAGGGCCGATGTTCATGCCGACCTTCGTGGCGAGCAGGAGCTCGTCGCGGCGGCCGCGGATCGCCTCGCCGACGATCTCCTCGCACACGCCCGACGAGTACGCGTCGGCGGTGTCGATCAGGTTCACGCCCGCGTCGAGGCACAGGTCGATCTGCGCCCGCGCGTCCTCGACGCCGCCCGCGCCGACACGGCGGAACCCGCCGACGCCGCCGAAGCCCATGGTGCCCAGCGAGATCGCCGACACCTGCAGCCCCGAGGTGCCCAGCCGCCGCAGGATCATGCGGCAGCGGCCCACCAGTCGAGGTGCGGGTGGACGGCGCGCGACGCGTCGTCGGCCTCCAGCGGCAGCGGTCCCGCGGCCGCCATCTCGGCCCGGCGCGCGGCGGTCGCCTCCGCGTCGATGGCCAGCGTCTCCCAGCGCTCGGGGTCGCCCGTGATCACCACGCCGTAGACCTCACGCGCGCGGCCCACGGACACGAAGCCCTCGACCGCATCGACGAGCACCGCCTCCGGCGAGCGGTCCAGCGGGTTGCCGTAGCCCCCGCCTCCGGCCGACAGCGACACGATCGACTCGCCCGCCTCGAGCACGATCTCGCCGACCGAGTACGGGTACTTCGACCACGTACCGTCGGTCGTGATGTTCCACGCCTCGGGGCCCATCGGCGACGAGCCGCCGTGCACGCCCTTGATGCGATTCACGACGCCGTCGTGGAAGTACTGCACTTC
The DNA here is from genome assembly GCA_005788585.1 of Actinomycetota bacterium. The sequence continues at coordinate 12,303 of SYBY01000083.1, forward strand.
CATGTCCTCGAACCGCGGGCCGTAGATGCACACGTTCCCGGGCGCGCCGCGGGTGCGGCCGGCGCCCTCGGAGTCCTGCCAGACGCTGCGCTCCCACAGGACGATCGGGTACTTCTGCTCGAGCACCTCGGAGTTGTCGATGTAGTTGATGCCGCAGCCGCCGGTGACGAGGAACGTCAGCCAGCCGTCGGACTCGGGCGTCGCCGGGCCGCCCTGCGTGCCCGCGAAGATCTGGAACATGAACGGCGGGTTGCCCTCGCGGCGGGGGTCGTGGCCGGAGAGCACGCCCTGCACGGCGGCCGACCCGTACGCCGGCTCGGTCGCGCCGAACCCGTCGCCGAGCGCCGCCATCCCGATGAGGGTCATGCCGACCGTCCGGCACTGCACCGTCGTCGTCGCACACGACGCGCTCGCCGGGTGGCGCGGCTTGCCGACCACGCAGTTCTCGCGGGTCAGCACCTCAATGCGCCGGAACGCGCCCGCGTTGTTGTAGACCCGCAGCCGCTGCGCGTCGCGCTTGGAGTTCAGCGCGATGAGCACGCCGGTCGTCGCCGCGTTCTTCGCCGTCGACTCCGTGAGGTTCAGCCCGGCCGGCACGCAGTCGGGGTTGTCGCGCAGGTCGACGGTGATCTTCCCGGCGTCCGGGTCGACGTCGATCGTCGCCTGCAGCTTGATCCCCTCGGGGACCTGGGGGAACGGGTCGAGCTCGGTCTTCGTGACGATGCGCCCGGCCGGCAGCTCGGAGATCGCCTCGCCGGCCATCTGCTCGCAGTAGTCCAGGAACGCCGCGAGGTAGGCCTTCGTCTCCTCGACGCCGCCCAGCCAGACGGCCAGCTCCTGCAGCCGCCGCTCGGCCAGGCGCACCGCGCCCAGCGTTGCGAGGTAGTCGCCGTACCACGTCTCGTACGAGCGGATCCGCCGTTCGCACATGCGCAGCACGTCGGTGTTCTCCCACCCGCCGCGCGCCATGAGGATCATGGGGAAGACCAGGGCGCCCTCGTTGTAGACGTCGGTCGCGGTGGGCGAGTACGTCGTCGGGATCGCGTTGCCGATGTCGGCCTGGTGGGCCTTGGCCAGCGCGGTGAACAGGTGGACGCCCTCGAGGAAGACGGGGACGAGCAGCGTCTGGTCGGCGGTGTGGCTGTTGCCGCCGTACGGGTCGTTGCTCATGAAGACGTCGCCCGCCTGGAACTCGGGGTGGAACTCCTCCATGTCCTGGGCGAGCATGCCCGAGCCGTAGACGTGGACCGGCGCGGCCTCGGCGAACGACAGCATCTCGTGCGTGTGGCTCGTGATCGAGCACGAGAAGTCGCGCGCGGCCATGGTGGTCGAGCGGGCGGTGCGCACCATCGTGTTCGTCATCTCCATGACGATCGAGTTGATGCGGTTGGCCATCACGGTCAGCGTGACCTTGTCGATGTCGACTGCCATGGGTTCCTCCGTTGTCATGTGGGTGCGCCCCGAGAAGGAGCCGCAGGCGAGTTCTCGTCAGGGCATCCGAGGCCCCTGGCCGAGCGATGTCCCGTCCACCACGCGGGTTCGGGTTGCTCTGCGCGTGCCGCGTCGTCGTCGACGGCACGCAGCGGTCCGGCGGCATCAAGCACTGTTCGCCGGACCGCTGTGGCCGCCGGGTCGACGCGCAGGGTCTCCCACCGCGCCGGGTCACCGGTGAGCACCACGCCGTAGACCTGCTCGGCGCGCTGCGGGGAGATGTAGTCGTCGACGACGTCGCGCAGGACGTCCTCGGGGTCGCGTGCCAGCGGCGGGCCGTAGCCGCCACCGCCCGCGGACAGGGAGACGATCGACTCGCCGGGCGCGAGGTCGAGTTCGCCGACGACCTCGGGACGCTCGGCCCACCCGCCATCGGGCTGCACGAGCCACGCCTCGGGTCCCTGGGCCTGGCCGCCGCCTCGGGCGCCCAACGGCCGGTTGATCCGGCCCTCCATGAACCAGTGGCAGGTCATGGTGTCGTCGGTCGGCCCGTAGATCGAGACGTTCCCCGGCGCGCCGCGGGTGCGGCCGGCGCCTTCGGAGTCCGCGCGCACGACCTTCTCCCAGACGACGAGCGGGTACTTCTGCTCGCTGATCTCCGTCGAGTCGACGTAGCCCATCCCGGACGCGCCGGCGATGAGGTACGTCAGCCAGCCGTCGTTCTGCGGCGTCGCCGGGCCGCCGGCGGTGCCGCTGAAGATCTGCAGGATGTAGGGCGCGCCGTCGCGCCGCCGGTCCTCTCCGGAGACGACGGCCTGCACCGGCGACGAGCCGTACGTCTGCTCGGCGGTGCCGACGCCCTCGCCGATCATCGACAGGCCGCGCGACACCATGCCGACGACGCGGTCCTGCACCGTCGTCGTCGCGCACGACGCGCTCGCCGGGTGCCGGGGCGCGCCGACCACGCAGTTCTCGCGCACGAGGATCTCGATGCGCCGGTGCGTGCCGCTGTTGTTCGGCACCTTCACGCGGGTCGCGTTCGGGTCGCCGTTGAGCGTGTAGAGCACCGCGCTCGTGGCGGCGTTCTTCGTCGTCGACTCGGTGAGGTTCAGCCCGACCGGCACGCAGTCGGGGTTCTCGCGCAGGTCGACGGTGATCTTCCCCGCGGCGGGGTCGACCTCGATGCCGGCCTGCAGCGGGATGCCGTCGGGCAGGCGCGGGAACGGATCGAGCTGCGTGCGCGCGATGACGCGGCCGCCGGGCAGCTTCGCGATCGCGTCGGCGGTCATCTGCTCGCTGTAGTCCAGCCACGCGCCGACGAACTCGCGGACGGCGTCGAGACCGAAGAACGCGCACAGCTCCTTCAGGCGGCGCTCGGCCAGGCGGCAGGCGCCCAGGGTCGCCAGGTAGTCGCCGTACCAGATGTCGAACGCGCGGATCCGCCGCTCGCACATGCGGATGAGGTCCGCGTTGTCGGAGAAGCCGGACTGGATCTTCACGCAGGGGAAGATCAGCGCGCCCTCGTTGTAGACGTCGAGCGCGGTCGGCATGTACGTGGTCGGCAGCGCGTTGCCGCAGTCGGCCTGGTGGGCCTTGGCCAGCGCGGTGAAGATGTGCTCGCCCTCGAAGAAGACGGGGACCATGAAGGTGTAGTCCGCCGCGTGGCTGTTGCCGACGTACGGGTCGTTGCTCAGGAAGCAGTCGCCCTCGCGGAAGTCCGGGTGGGTGTCGGCCATCGCCTGCGCGAGCAGTGCGGTGCCGTAGACGTGCACCGGGTTGGCGTCCGGGCAGCTCAGCATGTCGTGATCGGGTCCGGCGATCGAGCAGGAGAAGTCCTTCGACGCCATGGTCGTCGAGCGGGCGGTGCGCACCATCGTGTTGGTCATCTCGCGCGCGACGGAGTCGACGCGGCTGGCCATGACGCCCAGCGTGATGGGGTCAATGGGCACGTCGACTCCCGATCTTGGATCCAGAAGGGATCCCAGCTAGGGTCGAGAACATGGACGACAGCAGAGGCACGGCGGCTAACGGAGGGTCGATTGGATCCATTCTTGGGACTACACCCGGTGTGACAGCCCGCCGCATCGGACTGCCGGACGAACATCGCCCGTGCCGGGTTGGACCCGCGGTCGAACTCGGCCACCCGGCATGAGCACCCGGTCGCGCATGACGCGCCGCGGCCTGCTCCTCGGCGCGGTCGCCGGAACGTCGGGCTTCGGCATCTCAGCTCCGGGCGTCGTGCTCCCCGACGTCGCCGACGCGCTGGGCGTCGGCGACGACGCGACGGCCTGGGTGCTCGCCGCCTTCGTCCTCGGCGTCGGCGTGGCGATGACGCTCGGCGGTCGCGCGCTGGACCTGTTCGGCTCGTACCGGGTGAGCGCCGCGGGCGTGATCGCGACGCTGCTCGGCACGGTCCTGGTCTTCGCCGCGCCCGACCTCACGATGGTCTCCGCCGGGCGGTTCGTGCAGGGCGTGGGCAGCGGGTGGCTGTGCATCACCGCGTTCAACGCCGTCTCCTACGTCGACGTGGAGGAGCGCGCGCGGGTGAGCGGGATCCTCACCGCGGTGTCGTTCACGTGCATCGCGATCAGTCCGCTGATCGGTGCGGTCGTCGAGGCGATCGCGGGCTGGCGCGCGGCGCTGAGCTGCGGGCTGTTCATCCTCCTGCCCGTCCCCGCGATGCTCCGGGGCCTGCCGCCCGAGCGTCGCGCGGCCGGGTCGCTGGACCTTCGCGGCGCGGCTTTCGCCACCGCGGGCGCGGCGCTCGTCGCCGCCGTGCTCCAGGCGCCGGCGACCGGCACGCCCGCGTGGATCGCGTTCCTGCTCGCCGCCGCGGCGGTGGGCGCGCTCACCGCGCTGGCGCGCCATCTCGCGCGCCGTCCCGACGGCTTCCTCCCGCTGGCGGTCCTGCGCAACCGCGAGCTCATGGAGCTCTCGTTCACGGCCGCCACGATCCAGGCGGCGTACACGGGCCTCATCTTCGCCGCGCCGATGCTGCTCGCCCGCGAGGCGGGGTGGTCGGCGCTGCACACGGGCGCGGCGCTCGCGCCGTGCGCGCTGGTGGCGGCGACCTCGGCGCACCTCGCCGGGACGGTCGGCGCCCGGCTCGGCGCGCCGGTGGTCTTCGTGGCGTGCTGCGCGGCGTCGGCGGCCGGGGTGCTCGTCGCCGGGCTGGGCGGGAGCCTGCCCGCGGCGGTCATCGCCGGATCGGTCCTGACCATCGCGCCGTACGCCGGCGTGCAGGCGGTGATGCTCGGGAAGGTTTCGACGCTCGTCGCGCCGGAGGACATCGGCGTCGCCACCGGCACCTTCACCTACGTGTTCATCACCGGCGGCGCGGTGGGCGCGGCGGCCGCGGGCGGGCTGTCGTCGGTCGTCGGGCTCAGTGCTGCGGTGGCGGTGCTCGTGGTGCTGCCGCTGGCGGGGCTGGCGATGGTCCTGCGGGTGCGGGGGCGTGAGGCTGTCGCCACCCCCGCGCGCGCGTGAACACCGCGGGCCGGTAGGTGGCCCCCGCCGATCGACCGGCGGTCGAACGCTGCGAGGGCGTCTTTGGCCGACCCGGCCAATGTGGGACCCGCGCTCCACCGGTTTCATGGCCAAGCCATCACTTGGATCCAATCCACGGATCTGCCACCGACGAGCGCCCCATTGGAGAAGTAGTTCATGCCCCAGCTTGCCCA
>SYBY01000505.1 GCA_005788585.1 Actinomycetota bacterium
AGGTAGTCGCCCGGGAACCGGTACCGCGCGCCCTGCTCGCGGAGCTGGTCGACGAGTGTGCCGAGCGGCTGGTCGAGCGCGCCCCCGCGCGCCGACGGCCCCTCGCGGCTCTCCAGCGCGAGCGTCGCGAGGACGTGGTCGCGCAGGCCGTCGCCCAGCCCCCACGTCGCGGTCAGGTGCGCGACCGCTTCGGCCCGCGAGACCCGTGCGGCGCCGAGCGCCCGTGCGACGCCGGTGTCGACCGTCACCCGCAGGTAGTCGCCCGGGAACCGGTACCGCGCGCCCTGCTCGCGGAGCTGGTCGACGAGTGTGCCGAGCGGCTGGTCGATCGCGCCCTCGGTACCAGACAGGCCGAACTCGCGGCCGAGGTCGATGAGGACCTGGTTGCGGCGTGACGACACGCCCTGGAAGAGCTCGTCGATGGTCTCGTCGTCGCGCAGCTGGTCGACCCGCACGCGGGCCTGGACGGCGAGCACGAGCCGCAGCGCGGTGCCGGCGTCGAGCGTGTGGTCGGCGACCGGAGCGGCGGCCGAGACGACGGGCGCGGCCACGGGGACCGCGGGTTCGTCGCCTTCCTCCTCCACGGCCACGACCGGTTCGTCGGCCCACAGCACCGCGTCCCGATCGCGCTCGGCGTGCAACCGCGCCGGCCCGCCGTCGACGAAGGTCATCGCCGCGAGCCCGGTCAGCACCGGAGCACGCCCCGGCCCGACCTCCACGAACCGCGCGACGTCCGCCAGCGCGGCCTGCGTCTCCACCCAGCGCACCGGCGCCGCGAGCTGCGCGGCGAGCAGCTCGATGACGAGCCCGCGCGCGTCCTGGGGCGCCGGGCGGCCGATGACCTCCGCAACGGCGTTCCGGAAGTCCTCGTCGAGCGAGAACGGGCGGCCCACGAGGTTCGGCACCCACCGCGCGAGCAGCACCGGATCGACGTCGCCCACCCGCGCTTCCAGCTCCGCACGCAGGTCCTCGACCGCGGGCGCAAGGACCGACGAGTGAAACGGCACGTCGATCCCCGGCACGAGCCGCACCGCGCGTTCGCCGAGCTGTGCCGTCAGCGCGGCGACCGCATCCTCGGTGCCCGCGCACGCGTACTGGCGCCCGCGCGCGTTGTGGTTGACGACCTCGAGGCCGGCCGCGGCGACCGCCTCCAGCGCGCCCTCGGCGCGCGAGGGGTCGACGACGCACAGCCGGTATGGCGAGCGCCCGTCGGCGTCGCGGGGGACGTGGCGCTGCATCGCCAGTCCGCGCGCGTGGACGAGGTCGAGCGCGTCCTCCAGCTCCAGCACGCCGAGCGCGACCAGCGCGCTGAACTCCCCCACGCTGTGCCCGGCGACCCACCCGTCGGCGGGCAGCGCGCCGTCGCGCTCCAGCTCGGCGACCTGCGCGGCGGCCAGCGCCACCAGCGCGGGCTGCGTGAACTCGGTGCGGAACACCACCCCGGCGGGGTGGCGTGCGACGGTGCCGTCGGCCAGCCGCAGCGCGCGCGGGTTCTCGTCGACGACGTCAAGCAGCGAGAAGCCCAGCCGCGCGCGGGTGTGCTCGTCGGCGCGCTCCCAGACCCGCCTGCGGCCCACCGCGCCGAGCCCGGCCGCCTGCACGCCCTGCCCGGGGAACACCAGGGCCGTCGGCGGCGCGGCAATGACCGCCTGGCCGAGCGCCACGGTCTCCTCGCCGCAGACGACCTCGATGTCCACCACCAGCCCGCCGTCCTGCCGCGCCGTACGTCGGGCGCGCAGGGTGATCGGCGCGCCAACGGCCAGCGGCGCGGTGAACCGCACGTGCCAGGAGCGCAGCCGCGCAGGGTCGCCGTCGCACAGCTCATCGACGACGAACGCCCCGGCGCGGGCGGCGGTCCATGCGCCGTGGGCGATCGGCGCGTCGAGGCCCGCGGCGCGGGCGGTGAGCACGCAGCGGTGCAGCGGGTTGTGGTCGCCCCCGATGCGGGCGAACGCGTCGGCCGTGGGAGGCGTCGCGTCGTCGGCGACCGCCAGCACCTGGGACGGGACGGCGTGGCGGGCGGGTTCCGCGGGAGCCAGTGCGGCGACGAGCGCGTCGACGGGATGGGGGTCGTCCGGTCCGGCGGCGCGTTCGAGCGTGATGTCCGCCGCTCCGAGGACGCCCGTCGCCCGCACCATCGCGACCCCGTCGCGGTCGACCTCGCGGGACGTCGTCGCGCGCAGGCGCACCGTCGTCCCCGCGGCCGGCGGCGCCGTGACCCAGTCCTGCTCGGCCAGCACCCGGGCGGTGGCGGGGTCGATCGTCAGCTCGATGTCGTGCTCGGCGGTGGTGCGCAGGGCGTGGGCTCCCAGCGGCGCCGTCCGGCGGATCGCCAGCTGGGCGCGCACCCGGGCGACCTCCCCGCGCGCGCAGGTCAGCACGGCCTCGCACGCGACGGCGGTCGGAGCGTCGCCGGGGTCCTCGACGCGCACGACGCGCGCGGTGGTCGTCCCGTCCTCCCCCGAACGCGGCGGCCACGCCGGGCCCGGCGTGATCTCGTGGCCCGTATGGACGAGCTCGCCGAACGCGGCCGCGAACTCGCCGCCGCCCAGCAGGGAGGCCAGCGCCGGCCACGCCAGGCTGAACGCGAGGTCGTGCGGCACGCCGCGGTGGCGGGCGCCGGTCGCGGCACGATAGGCGTCGACCCACGCCTCGTCGACCCGCCAGCCCCCGTCGGTGGTCGCCCCGATCGCCGCGCGCACGTAGGCGGCGCGGGCGCGGTCACCGTCGCACTCGCGGAACGCGCCCGGCCGCCCGAGCGGGCTGTAGCGCAGCTCGAGCACGTCGGGGTCGTGGCGGTCGACCCGCGGCGTCTCGACCCGCACCACGACCTCGTCGCCGTCGGCGCGGACCGCCACGGCCTCGCCGTCTCCACCGCGCGGCTCGACGTGCAGGCTGCACAGGACGCCGTCCTCGTCGCGCTCGCGCGAGAGCTGATCGCCTGGCTTCACGAGCCGCCACAGCGGATTGGGCCGTGCGTCGCCATCGTCGGTCACGACGGAGGGCGCGACGAGCAGTGCGGCGAGCGGCCCACGTTCACCGACCGCGACCCCGCGCAGCGGCTCGGGCGCGACCCCGCCGTCGGCCAGCCGGTCACGACGGGCAACGGCCACGCCGCTGCCGAGCAGCGTGTCGAGCGCCGCGGTCTCGAACCGGCCGAGGAGCTCGGCGACGGGCTCGTCGGCCCGCGTGATGCCGCGCACCCCTTCGGGGCCCGGAATCACGATGACCGCGTCGGCGGGCTGGCGGTCGTCCTGGGCCTGCCAGAGCGCGTCGGCCATGTACCAGCGCCTGACCTCGCGGTCGATGACGGGCACAAACGGCACCGGTTTGCCCGGCCGGTCGCAGACCTCGAGGAGGAACTGCGCGTCGGCGGGGTGCAGCAGGGTCGTGGTCGCCGCCGGGTAGCGCGCGGTGAACGAGGCGAGCGCGGCGGCCGGGTCGTCGAGGTCGGTCACGGGCGGCACGACGTCGCCCTCGTCGGCCTCGTCGAGCCGCGCCGCGAACCGGCGGTACAGCGCGACCGCCCGCGCGCGCCAGTCGACATGACCCCACGCACCGTCGTCGTACCGGCCGTGACGTCCCGTCGCGGCGAGCTCGGCGAAGCGCCCCAGCACCGCGGCGTACGTCATGTCCAGCAGGTCCCCGAAGTACGGCTTGGCGGTGCCCGCCAGCGCGTCGATGATCTCGTCGCGGCGCGCGGCCACCGCGTCGTCGTCGCCGGCGACCTCCTCGAGCATGATCCCCACCCGCGCGGCGTGGTTGTCGAGCAGGTGGATGTCCGCGTTGAGGTTCGACCGCGCCGACGTCACGCCGCCCGCGCTGCCCCGCCGGGCGACCCAGTCGTCGCTCCCGTCGGCGTCCACGAGCGCGGCCTTGACCTGCGGCGACGCCGTCGCCTCCGCGCACGCCATCGTCACCGAGCCGAGCAGCACGCCGTCGACGGGCATGTCCGGCTCGCCGTGCGCGCGCGCCCACGTGCCGGTGAGCAGCGCGGTCGCGCGCTCGGGTGTGGCGATCCCGCCGCCGACGCACAGCAGCACGTTCGGGCGGCGGCGCAGGTCGTGGTAGCTGTCGAGCAGCAGCTCGTCGAGGTCCTCCCACGAGTGGTGTCCGCCGGCCTTGCCGCCCTCCAGGTGGACCGTGATCGTGTGGTACGGCGCGGCGTCGGCGAGGTCCAGCAGCTGGCGGACCTGCTCGGCGGTGCCGGGCTTGAACGCGTTGCGGACCATCCCCTGGGCGGCGAGGCGGTCGAGCAGGGCGATGGCCTCGTCGACGTCCGGGATCCCCGCCGAGATCGTCAGGCCCGAGAGCGGCGCGCCCGCCGCCCGCGCGGCGAGGACCAGGTCGTCACGCGAGACGTGGAGGTCCCACAGGTGGCGGTCGAGCAGCAGCGTGTTGAAGGCGACCTCGGCGCCCGGCTCCAGCAGCTCGCGCAGCTCGTCCATCCGCCGCGCGAACGTGGTGGCGTCGGCCTGGCCGGCGCCCGCCAGCTCGGCGGTGAACCCGGCGTTGGCTGCGGCCGCGACGATGCCCGCGTCCGACGTCGTCGGGGTCATCCCGGGGAGGATCACCGGCGGCTGGCCGGTGGCGCGGACGTAGCGGTTGTCCAGCCGCCGCGTGCCGTCGGGCAGCTCGACGACGGTGGGCGCGAAGTCGGCGTACCGCACGTCGGGCTCGGCCGGCGCGGCCCCGGGCGTCGCCAGGCGGCGGCGACCCTCGGGCGAGGCCAGCGCGAGGACGCCGATCCCCCGTCCGCGCACGTTGCGGGCGGTCAGCTGGGCGACGTCGGTGCCCGGGCCGGCGTCGAGGATCCACGCCGCACCGCGGTCGGCCAGCGCCCGGGCCACGAGGTCCCAGCGCACGGCGCGCGAGACGTGGCCGTCGGCCAGCGCGGCGGCCATGTCGGGGCTGGCACGCAGGTCGTCGCCGGTCGACGGATCGAGGACGGGAACCGCGAGCGCGGCCGGGTTCGGGAGGTCGGCCTCGCGGCGCAGCCAGTCGGCGTACGCCGCGGCGAGGTCGTCCCGGCCGGGAAGGTGGAACGGGACATCGACGCGCAGGGCGTTCCAGGTGCAGCGCAGCGGCGCGCCGCCGCGCCGGCCTGCACGGCGGTCGGCCTCCTCGGCGGCGGCGGTCTGGTCGAGCCGTTCGCGCAGGCGCGCCCATCTGCGTCGGCAGCTCATAATTGATCACCAGGCTTACTTGCTGTACATCAATACCGCGAGCAAGAAGGTCCGTGCTAATCAATACACGCGTCTCACCCTTCCGGAACGAGGTCAT
>SYBY01000506.1 GCA_005788585.1 Actinomycetota bacterium
ATCGAGGTGTTCGTGTCGAACCTGCGACGCAAGCTGGAAGCCGAAGGTGAGCCGCGTCTCCTCCACACGATCCGCGGCGCGGGCTACGTTCTCCGCGCCTAGACGGTGGCCGATCCGCTGGCGGCTCGCCGGCGGCTCCGCACTGCTGACGTTCGTGATCCTGTGCGTGTTCGCGATCGCGGTCGGCACGCTGACGACCCAGCGCGTCCGTGAGGACTTCAACCGCCAGGTCGACGCGGCCGCTGACAACCTGGCGGAGGAAGCCGAGCCGCGCTTCGAGTTCACCCCGACGGGCCTGAAGTACCGCGGCATCGGCGTCGACCTCAACACCTACGCGCGCTCGCAGAACGCCTCGGTGCGGGTGTTCGGACTGGACGGCCGGCAGTACGGGGCCAGCCTCGGCGCGCCCGATGTGGGGATTCCTCGGGCCCGCCCGGTCGAGGACCGCGGCTACCGCATCGAGACCCGGGAGGTCCAGTTCAACGACGGGCTGATCTCCGGGTCGGTGTACGTCCAGTACGCGCGTCCGCTGGCCGACGTCGAGGCCACGATCAACCGCGTGAAGCTGTTCCTCCTCGGCGGGGTCCTGTCCGGGGCCGGCCTCGCGCTGCTCGCGGGCCTCATGACCGCCCGCCGCGCCATGGCGCCGGTCACCGACCTGACGAACACGGCGCGCGAGATCGAACGCACGCAGGACCCCGCGCTGCGCATGCCGATCCCCGAGGCAGACGACGAGGTCGCCGAGCTGGCCCGCACGCTGGAGGACATGCTCCACACGCTCGAGGCCTCGCGCAACGAGACCGTCGCCGCGCTCAAGCGCCAGCGCGAGTTCGTCGCCGACGCGTCGCACGAGCTCCGCACGCCGCTGACCAGCGTCCTGGCGAACCTCGAGCTGCTCTCCGAGACGCTTGACGGCGAGCGCCGCGAGGCTGCCGACTCCGCGCTGCGCTCGTCCCAACGGATGCGCCGCCTGGTCGCCGACCTCCTGCTGCTCGCGCGGGCCGACGCCGCCCGGGAGGCGCCACACGAGCCGACCGACCTCGGCCGCGTCGTCGTCGAGGCCGCTGCCGAGCTCGGCCCCGTCGCCGAGGACCACGAGCTCGAGGTCGACAGCCGCCCGGCGATCGTCGACGGCTCGCGCGACGAGCTGCACCGGCTCGTCCTGAACCTCATGCAGAACGCCGTGGCGCATACGCCGGCGGGCACGCACATCCACGCCGCGGTCCGCGGCGAGGACGGCACCGTCACGGTGACCGTCGAGGACGACGGCCCGGGCATCCCGCCTGAGCTGCGCGATCGCGTCTTCGAGCGCTTCGTCCGCGGCGGCGGTGACCGCGGCGGCAAGTCGTCCGGCCTCGGCCTGGCGATCGTGCGCGCCGTGGCGGAGTCCCACGGCGGTCAGGTCAGCGTGCAGTCACCGACGATGAACGGCGACGGCCCCGCACACGGCACACGGTTCATCGTCCGGTTCCCCGCGTCCGCCATGGCCTAGGGGACTCGCCCCTCGGCCGGCGTGCGCTCACACCTCGACGACGACCGGCAGCACCATCGGGCGCCGCTTGATGCGCTCGTAGACGAACTGCGCCAGGTCGTCGTGCAGGACCTGCTGGAGCAGATCGGTCTCGCGGATCTCCTCCTTCGCGGCCTTCTCGATCGAGTCGTCCACCGCGTCGCGGATGTCGTCGATGAGCTGCTCGGCCTCCTCCTTGAAGGAGACGCCGCGGAAGATGACCTCGGGGTCGGCGACCGACGAGCCGTCCTGCTCGCTGATCGTCGCGACGACGACGAAGATGCCGTCGGCCGACAGCATGCGCCGGTCGCGCAGCGCGACGTCGGCGACGTCCCCGATGTCCATGCCGTCGACGAAGATCATCCCGGACTGCACCGGGTCGCCCCAGCGCGCGCCCTGGGCGTCGATCTCCAGCGGCAGCCCGTTCTCGCCGCGGAAGATGTTCTCCTCCGGGACGCCGACGGCCTCGGCGAGTTCACCGTGCAGGCGGATCCGCTTGTGGTCGCCGTGGAACGGCATGACGTACTCGGGCTGCGTGAGGTTCAGCATGAGCTTGATCTCCTCCGCGTAGCCGTGGCCGGACGCGTGGATCGGGGCGTCACGCGTGGTGACGACGTCGCAGCCGATCTGGTGCAGACGGTCGATCGTCTCGTTGATCGCGCGCTCGTTGCCGGGGATCGGCGTGGCGCTGAAGACGACGGTGTCGCCCTCGCGGAGCTCGACCTGCGGATGGTCGCGGTGCGCCATGCGGCGCAGCGCCGACAGCGGCTCGCCCTGCGACCCCGTCGAGATGACGACGATCTTGTGGTCGGGCCAGTCGTCGATCTCGCGCGGCTGGACGAGAATCCCCTCGGGCAGGTCGATGTGACCCAGGGACTTGCCGATGTTCGTGTTCTTCTTCATCGACCGGCCGATGAGCGCGACCTTGCGCCCCAGCCCCGCGGCCGCGTCGACGACCTGCTGCACGCGATGGATGTTCGACGCGAAGCACGTCACCACGATCCGGCCTTCGCACCGGGCGAAGACCTCTTCGAGCTTGGGCCCGACGACGGCCTCGGACAGCGCCCAGCCGGGCCGGTCGGCGTTGGTGGAGTCGCCGCAGAGCAGGAGCAGCCCGTCGCGCCCCAGCTCGGCCAGGCGCGCCATATCGGCGGGGCCGCCGTCGACCGGGGTCTGGTCGAACTTGTAGTCGCCCGTGATGAGCACGGTGCCGAGCTCCGTGGAGACGGCGACGGCCGACGCATCGGGGATCGAGTGCGTCATGTGGATGAGCTCGATCGAGAACGGGCCGGCGTCGAACGGCTCACCCGTCTTCGTGTCGACCAGGTCGACGTCCTTCAGGCGGTGCTCGTCGAGCTTGCTGCGGGCCATGGCCATCGTGAGCGGCCGGCCGTAGATCTTCGGCGCCGGGCCGCCGAGCTCACGCAGGACGAAGGGCAGCGCGCCGAGATGGTCCTCGTGGCCGTGCGTGATGACGATCGCCTCGATGTCGTCGACCCGGTCGCGCAGATACGCGAAGTCGGGCAGGACGAGGTCGATGCCCATCATCTCCGCTGTGGGAAACCGCAGTCCTGCGTCGACCAGCACGATGCGGTCCTCGTACTCCAGGACCGTCATGTTCTTCCCGATCTCGCCCAACCCGCCGAGCGGGAGGACTCGCAGCGTGCCACTCAAGACGTGACGCCCTCGAGCAGACCGACGGACTGGAGCCCGCGGCGGATCACGCCGAGTTCGGTCTCGGTCGCCTCGACCATCGGCAGACGCAGGCCGCCGACCCGGTGGCCGAGCAGGTTGAGCGCCGCCTTGATGGGAATCGGGTTGGTGGTCACCGACAGCGCCTCGAACAGCGGCTGCAGCTCGGCGTTGATCTCCGCACGGCGCGCAGGATCGCTGACCATCTGCTGCATGCGGTCCCCGACGAGGTGGCTGGCGACGCAGATGCCACCGACGCCGCCGAGCTCCAGCGTGGGCAGCAGGCTGTCGTCGTCGCCGGCGTACAGGTCCAGGCCGTCGACGAGCGCCAGGTTGGCCGGGTTCGCCTGCTTGACCGCCGCGACGTTCTCGAGCTGCGCGAGTTCCGCCAGCAGGTCGTTCGGCATGTCGGTGCCCGTGCGCGCGGGGATGTTGTAGAGCACGATCGGCTTGTCCGTCGCGCGGGAGACCTCGGCGAAGTGCCGCAGGATGCCGCGCCGGTTGGGCCGGTTGTAATACGGGGTGACGACGAGCACCGCGTCGGCGCCGAGCTCGGTCGCGCGCTCGGTGAGGTGGCAGGCGTGACGCGTGTCGTTCGAGCCCGTGCCGGCGACGACGGTCGTGCCCTCCGGCCGGTTCGCGCACGCGATCTCGATGACCCGGAGATGCTCCTCGTCGGTGAGCGTCGGGGCCTCGCCCGTGGTGCCCATCGCGACGATCCCGTCCGAGCCGTGCTCGCACAGGTGGTGGTGCAGGGTCGTGAACGCCTCCTCGTCGACGGCCAGCTGGTCGTCGAACGGGGTGGCGATGGCGGTGAGGATCGCTCCGAGGCCGGTCATCGGCCTCGGAGTATCGCACCCTCGGGCCCGGGAATGCTTACCCGGCGAGCGGGTCGCCGCTGGTCATGGGCGGCGGGGCGTCGCCGGACCGGTCTGCGCCCGTGGGCGGTGCCGCGGGCGGAGCGGGAGGCGGCGCCGGAGCCGGAGCGGGCGCCGGTGGTGGCGGCGGAGGCGGGGCGTCCG
>SYBY01000507.1 GCA_005788585.1 Actinomycetota bacterium
GGGATCCCGAGCGTGTCCGAGACGACGATGATCGCCCGCGACTGCGCCCTGGCGGGCTACGAGCACGGGCGGATCCACATCCAGCACCTCAGCGCGCGCGGGTCGATCGAGACGATCGCGGCGGCGAAGTCCCACGGCGTGCAGGTCACGTGCGAGGCCAGTCCGCACCACCTGTGCCTGACGCACGAGGACGTCCGCTCGATGTCGACGAGCATGAAGATGAACCCGCCGCTGCGCGAGGAGGACGACCGCCAGGCGCTCATCGCGGGGCTGAAGGACGGGACCGTCGACTGCATCGCGACGGACCACGCGCCGCACGCGCGCGACGAGAAGGAGGTCCCGTTCGAGCAGGCGCCGATGGGGACCACCGGCCTGGAGACGGCGTTCGCGTCGGTCTACACCGAGCTGGTCCGGCCCGGGGTGCTGCCGCTGGAGCTCGTCGTCGACAAGCTCAGCGCGGGCGCCGCGGCGATGGACCTGCCGGTGCCCGCGATCGAGGTGGGGCGGACCGCCGACCTGACGCTGCTCGACCTGGAGGCGACCTGGACCGTGGGCGAGCACGGATACGAGAGCCGGTCGGAGAACTGCTGCTTCGCCGGGCGCGAGCTGTACGGGACCGTGCTGCTTACCGTTGCGGCGGGTGCGGTCGCCTTCCGGGAGCGCTCGCTCCGATTGGCGGCCGCGTGAGCTTGCTGAAGCGTGATCGCGCCGCCCTCGTGGTCGTCGACGTGCAGGAGGGCTTCCGGCCCGCCGTCGAGCGGTTCGACGACGTCGTCGCGCAGACCGTCAAGCTCGTGCGCGGGGCGCGGGAGCTCGGCGTTCCGGTGATCGTCACCGAGCAGTACCCGAAGGGGCTGGGCGCAACGGTGCCCGAGATCGCCGATCACCTGCTCGGCGTCGGCGACCCGATCGAGAAGACCGTCTTCAGCGCCGCCCGCGCCGAGGGCTTCGACCTGCTCGGCCGCGGCCAGGCGATGGTCGTCGGGATCGAGGCGCACGTCTGCGTGAGCCAGACCGCGCACGACCTCATGGCCGACGGCATCGACGTGCACATCGTCGCCGACGCCGTGTCGTCGCGGGCGCCCGAGGATCGCGACCGGGCGCTGGCCCGGCTCGAGCGGTCGGGCGCCACCGTCACCACCACCGAGGCCGCGCTGTTCGAGCTGCTCGAACGCGCCGGCTCACCCGAGTTCAAGTTCATCCAGGGGCTAGTCAAGTGAGTCGGACCGCATACGTACTGCTGGAGGACGGGACCCGCTTCGACGGGGACGCCGTCGGCGCCGAGGGGCATGCCGTCGGCGAGGTGGTCTTCACCACCGGGATGAGCGGCTACCAGGAGTCGATGACCGACCCGTCGTTCGCCGGGCAGCTGATCACCTTCACCTATCCGCACATCGGCAACTACGGCGTCTCGCAGGCGGCGATGGAGTCCGACCGGGTGTGGGCGCGCGCCGCGATCATGCGCGAGGCGACCAACCGCGAGGACGCCCCCGACGCCGAAGCGGGCTGGTGCGACTGGCTGACCGACTGCGGCATCGTCGCGATCACCGGTGTCGACACCCGCGCGCTCGTCATGCACATCCGCGACGCGGGGGCGATGCGCGGCGGGGTGTTCCCCGGCGAGATGTCCGAGGACACCGCGCGCGAGATCATTGCCGCCGAACCGCCGATGGCCGGCAGCGACTTCGTGCGCGAGGTCACGCCGCAGACGATGAGTGTGCACGGCGAGGCCAACGTCGGCGGGCCGCGCATCGTCGCGATCGACACCGGGATCAAGCTGTCGATCGTCCGCAACTTCGTCGAGCGCGGCGCAGTGCTCGAGCTGCACCCGGCCACCACCCCCGCGAGCGAGCTGCTGCGCCGCGACGCCGACGCGTACTTCCTGGCCAACGGGCCCGGCGACCCGTCGACGCTCGACTACGTCGTCGACACGCTGCGCGAGCTCATCGGCTCCAAGCCGACGTTCGGCATCTGCCTCGGCCCCCAGCTCATGTGCCGAGCGGTCGGGCTGGAGACGTTCAAGCTCCCGTTCGGCCACCGGGGCGCGAACCATCCGGTCAAGGACCTGGAGACGGGCAGGATCGAGATCACGTCGCAGAACCACGGCTTCGCCGTCGTCGGCCCGGGCGGGCAGCACACGCTCGACACCGACGAGCCACTGCGCTGGACCACGAACGTGGGGGAGGCGCAGCTGTCGCACCTCAACCTCTACGACCGCACCGTCGAGGGGCTGACGCTGCTCGACGTCCCGGGCGGGACGGTCCAGTACCACCCCGAGGCGGGCCCCGGTCCGCACGACTCCCTGTACCTCTTCGATCGTTTCTTGGAGCAGATCAGTGCCGCGGCGTGACGATCTTCACCGGATCATGATCCTGGGCTCCGGCCCGATCGTGATCGGACAGGCAGCAGAGTTCGACTACTCGGGCGTCCAGGCGTGCAAGGTGTTGCGCGAGGAGGGCTACGAGGTCGTCCTCGTGAACTCCAACCCGGCGACGCGCGTTTCCTCGTCGTCCATTTCCAGACGCGCGCCGCACTTCTGGCAGAAAACCGCCTCGTCCGAATTTTTCGCGCTGCATTTCGTGCAAAACATAGGTTTAAAATCTGTTTAGCGGGTCGCCGGTATCATACA
>SYBY01000508.1 GCA_005788585.1 Actinomycetota bacterium
CTGCTGCTCGACGAGCCGCTGTCGGCGCTGGACCCGCGCACGCGGGCGGCGGCGGCCCGGGAGCTGGCCGCGCTGCTCGCGGCGGTCCCCGGCGTCCCCGTGGTCCTCGTCACCCACGACATCGAGGACGCTGCGGCGATGTCCGACCGGGTCGCGGTCATGGACGGCGGGCGCGTCGTGCAGGTCGGGACGGCAGCGGAGCTGGCGGCGCGGCCCGCGACGGCGTTCGTCGCGGACTTCACGGGTGCGGTGGTGCTCACGGGCGTCGCGCACGGCACCGTGGTCGCGCTCGACGGTGGCGGTGAGGTCCACGTCGTGGACCCTGCGACCGGCCCGGTGGCGGTGAGCGTGCGTCCGTGGGAGATCACGCTGGAGCCGGCCGATGCCGTCACGCCCGGCTCCGCGCGCAACCGGCTGGTCGGGCCGGTCGCCTCGGTGGTGGACCTCGGCGGGCGCGTGCGCGTGGCGATCGCGGCGCCGCAGCCGCTGGTGGCGGAGGTCACCGCGGCCGCGGTCGCGGAGCTCGGGCTGGCGCCCGGGGTCCAGGTCGCGGCGTCGTGGAAGGCGACGGCGACGCGCGTCACCGCGCGATGAATGCCGCTGTGGCGCCAATGTCAGCCCCACGCTGACAAACGCGCCACAGCTCGCGGGGCGTGGCCGACCGCGACGATGCCGTGGCGCCTTTGTCAGCCCCGGCCTGACGTTTGCGCCACAGCCACGCCATGCTGTGGCCGTGGAGCTCACCGGACCCGCCGACGGACCCCTCGACGAACCGCTCGCGCTGCGCGTGCGCGGGGCGGGGCCGGGCACCCGCCTGACCTGGCGCGCGCGGGTCCGCGACGACGACGGGCGCGTGTGGCGCGCGACAGCCGACACGGCCGGCGGGCTCGACGAGACGTGGGCCCCCGCGAAGTCCCCGGCCGCGCCTCACGCCGCGCTCGCGTCGCTGCGCCCTGTGCGGGTCGACGTCCGCGTCGAGACCCCCGAGGGGCACACCGCCACCCGCACGGTCACCCGCCACCTGCTCGCCGACGGCGTGCGCGTGCGGCGCTGGAAGGGCGAGATCACGGCGTCGCTGGTCCTTCCCGCCGAGCCCGCTGCGCCGCCCGTCGTCCTCGACGACCCCGACGCGCTGCTCGCGGCGGCCCTGCTGGCGTCCCGCGGGGTCATGACGCTCGTCCTGAAGAAGGGCGACCCAGATGTCGCGGCCGCGCAGCTCGAAGGCGTCCCGGGCGGGGCGGGCGCGCGGATGCTCGGCAACGTCCCCATCCCTCCGGGCGTCCCCGGCTCCACGGCCGCCGCGGCCTGGGACACCCTGCTGGCCGACCTCGGCGCGCGCCCGCGTCAGGCCGTGGCGGGCGACGGCAGCGCGTAGCTGACGCCGGTCAGCTCCTCGGAGACCGACCACAGGCGCTCGGCGGTGATCTCGTCGCGGCCCGCCGCGACCGGGGTCACGCGGCCGACCTTCCCGCGCATCTCGCCGGGGCCCTTCGGCCCGAAGAACTCCCCGCCGCGCACATCGGGCATCGTCGACGCATAGAGCTGCGGCAGCGCACCCTGGCGCATGCTCTGCGCGAGCACGCGGTTGCCGATCTCCAGGATCCCGCGCATCAGGCCGGTCGGGCCGGTGCGCTGGAGGTTCGTGTCCGAGTAGCCCGGATGGGCGAGCACGCTGATGACCGGCGAGCCCGCGGCGCGCAGCCGGCGGTCGAGCTCCAGCCCGAACAGCACGTTGGCGAGCTTGCTCTGCTGGTAGGCGCTGCGCGCCCCGTACTTCTCGCGCTGCAGGTCGTCGAAGTCGATCCGGCCCGGGCGATGCTCGATGCTGCTGACCGTCACGACGCGCGGGCCGCTGCCCGCCTGCAGCGCCGGGAGCAGGAGACCGGTCAGGGCGAAGTGGCCGAGGTGGTTCGTGCCGAACTGCAGCTCGAAGCCGTCCTGCGTCAGCGAGCGCGGCGGCATCATGATCCCCGCGTTGTTCAGCAGGAGGTCGAACGACGGGCGGCTGGCGGTGATCGCGTCGGCGAACGCGCGGACGGACGCCAGCGAGGCGAGGTCCAGCTCGCGGATCTCGAGCGACGCCTGCGGGACGTCGGCGCGGATCTTCGCGGCCGCGGCCTCGCCCTTCTGCGTGTCGCGGCACGCCATGATCACGTGGGCGCCGTGGCGCGCGAGCTCCCATGCGCTGGACAAGCCCAGGCCGCTGTTCGCGCCGGTGATGATCGCGGTCCGCCCGCGCTGGTCGGGGATCTCGTCTGCGGTCCAGCCTGAAGACATCGTCGTGCTCCTCCTGAACGGTTCCACCCGAACCCTACCGATCGGTAGTGATGTGCACCGGCCGGCATGCGAAGCTGGCGCGGTGACCGGCGCCCGCCCCGCATCCGACACCATTCCGTGGGCCGCCGTCCCTCCGGAGATGGCCGACGTCATCCGGCCGATGCTGACGGGGGTCGTCGACGAGATCATCGCTGCGGTCCGCGCCGAGGTCCCGGAGTACGACCAGCCGATGGAGGGCGAGTTCGGCCGCCTCATCAGCGAGGGCAGTGGCGCCGCGCTGCGCCAGTTCGTCGACCTGCTCGGCCATGACACCGACGTCGGCGACGTGCGCGTCTACGAGGAGATGGGGCGCGCCGAGCTGCGCGCGGGACGGACGCTCGACGCCCTGCAGTCCGCCTACCGCGTCGGCGCCCGCGTCGCCTGGCGCGAGGTCCAGCGCCTGGGGTCCGACGTCGAGCCCCAGACCCTCTACACCCTGGCGGAAGCGATCTTCGCGTACATCGACCGCCTCGCCGCCGCGTCGGTCGCGGGCTTCGCCCAGGAGCAGTCTGCACGCGAGGGGTCAGTGCACGCGCGGCGCCACGCGCTCGTGGAACTGCTCGCGACGAGCGTCGCCCTCGACGCCGACGCAGTGGCGCACGCCGCAGAGCAGGCGGCCTGGCCACTCCCCGCATCGCTCGCGGCGCTCGCAGTCCAGGAGAACGATGTCGTCCTGCTCGCGAGGCGCCTGCCCGAGGGGACCATCGGCGCCGCACTCGAGCCCGTGGCCGTCCTGCTCGTCCCCGACCCGGACGCGCCCGGCCGGCGCCGGCAGCTGCAGCGCGGCCTGCGGGGCCGCCGCGCCGTCCTCGGCCCGACGGTCGCGTGGGAACAGGCGCACCACTCGGCCCGTCGCGCGCTCGCAGGCTGGCCGCTGCATGCCGAGGTGCACCTCCGCCCTCACCGTCCTTCTAGCCAACTGTGACACCGAGCCAGAGCCAGGGTTTGTTATGTCTGCTCTGGCTGTGCAACTGTACTCTGTATACGTGTGGTGCATACTGTACATTTCTGTACA
>SYBY01000509.1 GCA_005788585.1 Actinomycetota bacterium
AAGGAGTACGCGATCGCGCTGCCCGGCGCGGAGGTCATCCAGCAGGTGACGTCCGACGAGCGCGGCATGTCCCAGCTGCCCGAGCGCGGGTCGCCCCTGGCCCTCTGGGTGCGCAACGCCGACGTCACCGCCGTGCAGGACCGCCCGAGCCGGTAGCCGTGTCGTCCGAGCTGACCCTGGACCGCCGCGACGGGATCGCGGTCATGACGCTCCGCGCGCCCGAGCGGCGCAACGCACTCAGCGCGGAGATGGCCGACGCGATGGTCGCCGCGTGCGAGCAGATCGACGCCGACGGCTCGATCGGCGCGGTGATCGTCACCGGCGAGGGACCGTACTTCTGCGCGGGCGGGGATCGCGCGCAGCTCGCCGCCGCGGGCGAGGATCCGGCCGAGCCGGCGCTCTACGAGGCGATGGGCCGCATCTACCAGGCGTTCGCCCGCGTGGGTGAACTCGTGCCGCCCACCATCGCGGCCATCCGCGGCGGCGCGGTGGGCGCGGGGCTCAACCTCGCGCTGGCGACGGACCTGCGGGTCGTCGCCGACGACGCGAAGCTCCTGTCGGGCTTCCTGCCCATCGGCCTGCACCCCGGCGGCGGGCACGCCGCGCTGCTGACCCGCCTGGTCGGCCGGGAGACCGCCAATGCCATGCAGCTCTTCGGGGCGAAGGTCACCGGCGCGCGGGCCGTCGAGCTGGGCCTGGCGTGGGCCGCGGTGCCCGCCGACGACGTGGACGCCACGGCGCTCGAGCTCGCGAAGGTCCCCGCCGCCGACCCGGAGCTCGCGCGCAAGACGGCCCGATCCATGCGGACCATCGCCGGCCCGCCCGCGGTCCCGTGGCCGGCGGCGCTCGAGCTGGAGCGCGCGTCGCAGATGTGGTCGCTGCGCCGGCGCGACCTCGCGGGGTAGACGACGCAGCGCGCCGGGATCGCGTCCCGGCACGCCGCGATCGTCACGGGCTCAGCGCGCGACGTTGCGCTTGAGCTTCGCGAGCTTCGCCTTGGGGAGGGTCAGCTTCTCGCCGTCGACCCTGACGACGGTCTTGCCGCGCACGGTCCTGGCGTTCTTCTGCAGCCACTTCGTGCCGGCGACCTTCGCCCGCTTGACCGTGTTGGTCGTGCTCGGGCCCTCGAGGACGACGTTGTCGCCCGCGCCGCCGTCGAGGATGTCGATGCCGGGGCCGCCCAGCAGCACGTCGTCGCCGTTGTCGCCGAGCAGGGTGTCCGGGCCGGACCCGCCGAGAAGGATGTCGCTGCCCTCGCCGCCGCTGACGGTCAGCCGGATCGCGTTCGCCGCGAGGGCGGTCGCGTCGACCACGTCGTCGCCGCTCAGGGCGTTGACCGTGAGGCGGTCGTCGGCGCCCGCGGCCCCGCTGATCGCGACCCGCGCCGCCAGGCCGTTGACCAGCGCGTTGGTCCCGCTGCCGCTCACGCTGACGATGTCATCGCCGTTCGTCGCGTTGACCACGACGTTGTCGGCTGCGACATCGCTGCCACCGCCGGGCGCGGCCAGGGCGGGCGCGACCTCGGTGAGGTCCGTGCCGGTGAGATCGTTGACCGTGACGGTGTCGGTGCCGCCCAGCGCGCTGGCCGCGATGCGCTCGACGTCATCGAGGTCCATCACGATGTTGCCGATGTTGCGGGTGAACCGCACGCGCCCGCCGTTGGCCGAGGTCTCCATGATCTCGCTCGCGGCTGAGCCGTTGAAGCGCAGCTCGTCGGCGCCCGCCTGGCCCTCGACGATGTCGCTGCCGTCCCCCGGATCCCACTGGAAGGCGTCGTCGCCGGCGCCGAGGAACGCGACGTCGTTGCCCTGCTGACCGTCGACGACATCGTTGCCGTCGCCCGCGAGCAGGACGTCGACCCCGTTGGAGCCGAGCAGCGAGTCGTTGCCCGTCCCGCCGTCGGCCGTGATCTTGATGAGGGCCGCGAGGTTGCCGGTCGCCGAGAAGCTGTCGTCGCCGCCGTTGGCGTTGAGGACGAGGTTCTCCGACGTGCCGATGTCGATGGCGAACGGTGCGGGATTCAGCCGATCGAAGCGCACGCGCGTCCCGTTCGCCGTCGCGGTGAACTGCTCGGTGCCGTTGCCGCCGTTGACCTCGGTCGTGTCGGTGCCGGCGCCGCCCTCGTTGAGGTCGGTGTCGTCGCCCGGGTTCCAGATCGCGCGGTCGTTGCCCGACTCGCCGAAGACCTGGTCGTCGGCGTCGCCGCCGGTCAGCGTGTCGTTCTCGGTGCCGCCGAACAGGAAGTCGTTGCCCCCCGTGCCGAGCAGCGTGTCGGTGCCGGCCTGGCCGAACAGCTGGTCGCCACCCGAACCGCCCGTGAGCGTGTCGTTGCCGCTGCCGCCGAACAGGTTCGAGGCTGGCAATGCCCCGCTGGCTTCATTCAGCGTCAGCACATCATTGCCGCCCTGGCCGAAGACCTGGATCTTCGCGGTGTTCGCGACCGTGGGCGTCCCGCCGACGACGGCGACGGCGCCACCGTTGACGAGAATCTGACCGGCCGCGTTGCGGCTGATGGTGATCGTGTTGTCGAGGTTGTCGCCGAACACGGTCAGCTGACCGGAGGCCGAGTCGAACGTCGAGATCACGGCGGCCTGCGCGGTGCCGGCGGTGCCCGCGAGCAGACCGGCCGTCAGCGCGGCGGCCGTCAGCGCGTGACGGGCGTTCAGGAGGGTCGAGCGATGGGTCTTGGACATGGGTCTCTCCCTTCAGAGAGGTTGGGTTCCTCCATGCAGGACGCCGCGACTTCCCGATTCCTTCCCGAGAACTTTCCGGTCCGTCTACCGTGCCTCTCATGAGTGACCTGTGGACCGCCGTCAAGGACCTGCCGATCACGATCGAGTCGTCCGCGTTCGAGACGCTCCTCCCGAGCGGCCCGACCGCGATGGAGGACTTCTCGACCACGCAGCTGCGCCTCCGCGGCCGTGGCGAGGAGGGCCTCGGCGAGCAGGTCGGCATGGCGCCGACGCAGGAAGGCCTGCGCGCGAGCGCCTTTCCGGTGGCCGGCGAGTGGGCGACGCTCGCGGCGTTCCTCGCCCACCTCGACACGATCGACATGTGGCCCGAGCCGCCCGAGTACGACCTCGAGCGCAACTGGCGCCGCTGGACGTTCGAGTCGGCGGCCCTCGACCTCGCGCTGCGCCAGTCGGGCACGAGCCTGCCCGAGGTCCTGGGCCGCACACCGCAGCCGCTGACGTTCGTCAACTCGTTCGGGCTCGGCGATCCCCCGGACATCGACAAGGTCGCCAACCGCCGCGCGCTGCACCCCACGGTCGGCTTCAAGCTCGACGTCGCGCCGTCGTGGACCCAGGAGATCATGGACCGCATCGCGGCCGTCGAGGGCGTCGCGGTGATCGACTTCAAGGGCCACTACGGCCTGGAGATCGAAGACGAGGCGGCCCTGCTGGCGATGTATGAGCGCACCCTGGCGACGTTCACCGAGGTCCTCTTCGAGGACCCGCACGACATCCCGGCGGTGACCGAGATGCTCACGCCGCTCGCCGACCGTGTGTCGTACGACGCGCCGATCACGACCGTGGAGTCGATCGGCGCCAACGCCATCGAGGTGGGGACCGTCAACGTCAAGCCATGCCGCGTCGGGCGGTTGGACGAACTCAGCCGTCTCTACGCACACTGCGAGGCCGCAGGCATCCAGATGTACAACGGCGGCATGGGCGAACTCGGCGTCGGCCGCGGCCAGGCGCAGCTCCTCGCAGCGCTGTTCCACCCCGACGCGCCCAACGACATCGCGCCGTCGGACTACAACCTCGAGGAGCCGCCGGCCGACCTCCCGCCGAGCCCGCTGGACCCGGCGCCGGATCGGGGCTTTCGCCGGCGCTGACCGCGCTCAGGCGGACGACCGGCGAAACCGCTTCGAGCTCGGATCGCCGGCACCCACCAGCAGCATCCCGGCTTCAAGGACATCGCGCAGTCCGTCGTAGTCGAGCTGCAGGAACGTGTGGCGGAGGTTCGTCAAGCAGATCCCGTAGACGCTGCTCCACACGAACCGGCTGGCGGCGACGGGGTCGGCGCCGCTGAGCTGGCCGGCCTCAGCAGCCTCGACGAAGAGCGCGACGAACCGGTCGTGGTGCCCGGCGATGTTGTCGCGCAGCGCCTCATGCATGGCCGCTGGCGCGGCGGACGTGTGCTCGCCGTAGGCCTGCAGCGCCATCATCCGCGCCCGGGGCTCGTGCTCCTCGAAGAACCGGATGTACGCGCGACACCACCGCTCGATGCGCTCCCAGGGCGGCAGATCGAGGTCGAAGGTGGGGTAGAGGTACTCGGTCAGCATGATGTCCTGGCCGCGGAGCAGGACGGCGGCGTAGACGCCGTCCTTGTTCGCGAAATGCACGTAGACCGTGCCGACGCTGACGTGCGCGGCCTTCGCGATGTCCTCAATCCGGGCTCCGTCGTAGCCGTGGGCCAGGAACGCTTTTTCGGCGGCGTCGACGATGGCCTCGAAAGACCGACTGCCCCGCGCACTTCGGCTTCCGATCTTCATGGTCGGGCCGATCGTATCCGCTGAACGCGCAGGGCACGCCGATCAACAGAGAAGCGGCGTCACCGGTGGTGAGCTGTCGGAGGCTCAGGCAGCCGGGCCGCCGAGCGCGCTCCGCACGTCTTCGATCGCGCGCTGCTCGGCGTCGCTGACGTCGACGCCGTCCTCGCGGTGCCGTGCGGCGACACGCTGGGTCAGCGTCACAATGAACTGCCGGTAGTCGTCGACCTCGGCCGGGGTCGCCTTCGCGCTGACGAGCGCCACCGCCTCACGCAACTGCTGGAGGGTGTGCTGCTTGAGCTCCTCGGGCGAATGGACCTTGGCGCGCTCGGCCCTCGGCTTGCTCGCGACCAGCTCGTCGAGGAACTCGCTCTCGCCGTGCTGCTGGCGCGCCTCCGCGTAGACCTTCGCCATCTCGACGGTCTCGCGCATCATCCCGCCCTTGCTCGCGGTGATCACGAGCAGGCCGGCGGCCGGGGGCGCGGCGCGGACGAGATCCCATTCCTGTTCGGTGAAGGCGGCCTTGGTGGTCATGTGCGAACGCTACCGCGCGTGCGGTTTCCACCTTTCAGGAAGGGCGGCTGACGACTACGTCGCCTCGAGATTCAGCGCAGCCAGCTTCGCGTGATCGCGCGGCATGCCTCGCTCACACACCATGAGCGCTGGCTCCGGAAGAACGTTGTCTGGGTCAGACCACTCGCCGTTCGCTCTGCGCACCGTGATGATCGGCGCCTCGCGCTCTGTGCTCCAGAGGCGCAGGGCGTACCCCCGCCCGCTACCCGTCGGGTCGATCTGCGTCTCCCACGTGCGGGTGCGCAGCAAGCCGAGACTCTCCTCGGACATGTAGGGCAAGGCCGGCCCGAGCTGCTCCGGGATGCGCCCGGTTTCACGTCGTGCGCAGCGGAGCCCGCGGTCGAGCTGCGTGAGCAGGACCCGCTCCGAGGCCGTCGGACGCGGCTCGGCTGACTGGCTCTCGTCGAGGCAGCCGACCAGCGCCACGCCCGCCCCGGCGGCCGCGACGAGACTGCATCCGCGTGATCGCGCCGACATCGGGCGAACCGTACAGCGCGGGAGCACCCGCGACCTGAACGACAGAACCCCGCCAGTGCGGGGTTCTGGTGCAAGCCCTCTGCCGGACTCGAACCGGCGACCCCTTCCTTACCATTCGGCCAATTGGGTTGAAGGGGCGGCCATGGGCGGCCATGCCCGTCACAAAAGTGGCTGGTAACTGCTGCTTTGTCGGATCAGACGGGAACGCCCGTGGCGCAGCCAATGTACCCGTTCAGCACCTCGCTGAGTGGGGCACACTCGCCAACGGACCGGGTCTCGCTACTGGGCCCTGCACACCGACGGCGAGCTTACGCCTCGATACTAAGCCGGCACACGCACGGCGAGCGACTGAGCAGATCCCCCGCCCTCCCGGCTACGAGCCGGAGCCGTCGCCTTCTTCGATTGTCTCCGTACCTATTGGCTCCGGAGGGGGTGCCGGTTTGTCGTCGCCAGTCACTTGCCACGCTCCGAAGTTTCGGTCTCGATCGGGCGAGGCGGAGGCGGCGGCGTCGGCTTGGACGTGTCAGTCATCGTCATCTCGGGCGGGCCTGCGCGGCGGGCTGTCGCTGAGGTTGATGCCCTCGGTACGCATCATCGGCGGCGGTACCGGCGGTCGCTCCTTGGGTGCCTCGGGCTCCTTCTTAGGAGCCGGAGCGGCGGGCGCAACTCGCTTGGGATCTTCGCCCTCGCTCATTTCTTGGTCTTTTCGACGGTCTCGGTTTCGAGGGGAGCCGGCGGAGGCGACGGCTTCGGCTGCGCGCGCGAAGCAGTCTTAGTGTTGGCTGAGGCGCTTGTATGCATCGGACTGTCCAGACTGCGCACAGCCAGTGTAAGTGCGGGTACGGTCAATGCAAGGAATCCCACGAGCAACGCCCGCGCGACTCCCTTGGTCAGCCGAGCCTTGCAGTCGTTCACCGAGCGGTCTTGAGCAAGCGAGAACGCGAGCGATTGGAGGAGACTACGGTGGATCTCACTTCGTGACGTCGTCTGAAACTCGGGGCCGTTAAAGTCGTCGACCGCGTCCCGGCCCAGGCCCCGGTACCTCTGGGGCATCAAGACGCCTGCGATCGCGAGCGTCGTCGCGAGCAGCAGCGCGGTAGCCGCCACAACGAATCCGGCGCGCGCGGCAACATTTCCGACGTCACCAAGGTCGAGTCCAAAGACCGACCGCGCCAAAGCCACGTCGATGGTCAGGATGAGGCCGCTGAAGCCCGCAAGCGATGCGCTCTTGCTATCTAGCTGTCGACCTCGATCACGCTCGTCAGCGGTCACGCCCTCCGCGATGCGGACCAGCTCTGCGATGCCGTCGTCCTCCAGCGTGCCTTCGGCACTCGCCCACTCTTCTCGGCGATCGCGAAGCTCAGCTCGCTTCCGAAAGATCTCTCGGCACAACAGGCACTGCAGGCGTGTCGGCGGGTCAAGCGGTGGGACCCCCGCTCCAGGCGGCGTCGGCGCATCCTCTGCTGGTACCACCGCTTTGGACATCGTCGCGAGTCTAAACGCGGCATCCGGCGGCACAGATCCAAACAGTGGCTCATTGTCCGGAATGATCGGCACCTCGCGCACGGCGGGGCTCGCCGTCCAGTGGCACTCCAGCGAACGTATCGCCGCGGCGGTCGAGGTCTTCGATCTCACGTCGTGAACCAGCGCCCACGCTCCCCCTAGGCTGCGCGGTGGGCGACGGTGGTGGATGAGTTGCCTCGCCCAGCTAGGAAACGCGCAGTCGGTAACGACCGGTTCGGCTTCCCACAGGTTCGACATCGCTTGCCCGACGAATCTGGGCGAGGAAGCTCGCGAGCGGATCTTTGCCCCTCGCTCGGTAGCCCGCGGCACGGAGGAGGGCGTACCAGTCGCGGTAGTGGACTGTTTGGCCGGGAGCGACTTCGCGAGCGAGCACGGCAACGGCGATCTCTCGAAGGCGCTTCCCGCCGAGTTCACGATCGAGATTCTCGATCTGCAGCTGCGCCGAAAGCCCGAGGACACCCTCGAGCTCCTTCAGCGCGTGCTCGTCTCGGCCGGCCTGAGCTTCGAGATGATCAGCTAGAGAGCGCAACCGGTCGACCCTCTCGCGCGCTTCTAGCACCTGACGCTTGAGGTCGAGGTACTCGTGAGCGAGGGCGATCTCGGCGGGGGAAGCAAGCTCCACGTCGTCCGTGTCCACGGCTCAAATCTAGGAGTTCCACCGGACGCCTGAAGTCTGAATGGTTGCGCATCCGTTCTCTGCGACCAGGGTCTATCCGGCCGAGTTGCGAAGCTGTATCTACGCATGTACAGCACGCGCCAATTTTCATCCCCTCGAATCGACTGATGCCCGAACAGAAGCCGCCTGTCATCCCCGAACGATTCGTCGAGGCGCTCGATCAGCACCTAGTCCTCAATTACGCCGACGTCCACGAGTGGCCGCTCGTACTCGGTGTGTTCGGTCGGCCGGGAGATGGGAAGAGCTTCCAGATCCGAACCCATCTTGAGCGGCGCGGCGTCACGCCCGTCTCCGTGAACGCGGCGGATCTTGAGAGTGACCGCGCTGGAGCACCCGGCAAGCTTGTCCTGGACATGTACGCGGACGCTGGCCATCGGATCGAGGAGGGGACCCCCGCGGCAGTTGTTGTGGACGACTTCGACACCACCGTTGGCGAATGGGAGCACAGCACCACGACGGTCAACCACCAGCAAGTACTGGCGCAACTAATGCACCTCGCCGACAACCCGGCTGAGGCGGGAGGGCGTCGCCTTCGCCGGGTACCGGTATTCATTACGGGCAACGACCTGTCGAAGGTCTACCCGCCGCTGCGGCGGCCCGGGAGAATGCGCGCGTTTCCCTGGCTGCCTAGTGACGCCGAACGCGCAGAGGTTGTAGGAGCGATCCTCAGCTCGGTGCTTGATCCTCGTGACGTATCCGATCTCCTCAGGAGCCTGCCCGAAGCCCCGATCGCGTTCTTCTCGGACGTCGCGGTCGAAATACTTGCCGAGGTCGCCAAGGACGAGATCGAAACCCAAGCGTCAGCACTCAGCCAACTGATCCGCCCCTCGAGCGCGGGCCGCTCTGCGCTTGCTCAGGCGCGCGAGCGCAAGATGAACGCCCGCGAGATCGGCGAGCTGGCTCTTCGGATGTGGCACGACCGTGCTTTGGCGATCGAATCGCACCTGGGAAACTGAGCAGCGCGATGTCGACTTACACTTACACCCACGCGTACACACGCGCCGAGGCGGTCGTCGACCAGGTCTCGGTGCTGTATAGCGAGGCTGGGATCGAAGCGAGCAGTACCTCCAAGGTCTGCATGGGCGTTGAGAACAAGTGGCTCGTCGCCGTTGGTCTCTATCTCGCGCGTGAGGGGCAGCGCGTCTATGAGATCGAAGCGCGTATCAACTGGTCGGCGCACTCGGACGTGGCAGAACTCGAGTTCTCCAGCGACCTACCGGGCTGGGAGAACAATGGATCGCCGGAGGCCGTTATCCTCGGCCGCCGGTTTGCGGAAGTCGCGGACCGAAAAGGCCTTGTACCGCGCTACTGGGTGAGGTTCTCAGCAGAGATCCGCGCCGATCCCGCCTGGCATCAGCGTCTATGCCCAGAGGTCGGGGTCGTATACGACGGCAGTCTGCCCGCTTGGGCTAACCCGCCCAGCACCCGCTCGCTTCCCCTGCAGGATCTGCGGGAAATCGGCATGACTGAGCGCAGTGCGCTCTGAGGAGACGAATGCGAAACATCTTCCTCTCCTTTCACCAAGCCGACGAGATTGAGGCAAACGTGTGGTGCCGGCGCTTCAGCCAGTACTTCAAGGACATCCGCACGCTAGGGCTCGACGAACTGGGCGACGAGTTCGCAGAGAGGATCAACAGCGGAGACAGTGACTACGTGATGCGCCGCATCCGTGAAACAAAGATCGCTGGAACATCGTGCACGGTGGTCCTCGTAGGAAAGTGCACATGGGCTCGACGCTACGTCGACTGGGAGATCGCCGCGACTCTCCGTGACTTCGGGCAGAGTCCACGCGGGGGATTGATCGCCGTACAGCTCCCGTCCGCCCAGAGTCATGGGTGGTCGCAACTACCACCTCGGCTAGCGATGAATATCGAGCGTGCCGACGGAGTCGACACCGGCTATGCCCGCTTCTACGGACCTGCGCCGAGTGATGGGACGATCGCCTCATGGGTCGAGGACGCGGTGGCTCGCCGGGACTCATTGGAGCCTGCTCCCGGATCGACGAACGACCTCATGAAGAACAGCCGATCCTGTTCCTAGCCCTTGAGTCGTAGCGATGGCGTCGCCCCCCATCCTCGAGATCTACGTCGTCTGGCACCCCGACGACCAAGCCGGTGCGGCCATTGGCGACGCTCTCATCTCCCACTTTCACGGCCCCGCCTACGCCGGACTCGCAGGCGGTGCCGTCGAGGTCTATCTGCGCCACGCTGGTTGGGAAAGCCCGGAAGGGCCGCCACGGCCTCTCCCCTTTATGGATGCGCTTCCCGCAAGCCTTCAACCGGCCCAGATCACCGCGGTCGTCCCCATCCTCGGTCGCAACTTGGCGCGAGCCGTCCGAAGTTGCCCCGACTGGCTCGAATATGTCAAGGCGATTTTCGACGCCGATTCGCCGGGAGCCAACGAGCACGAGGGGCGTGTAGTCGCTGTCTACCCGGTCCGGGCACCGGGTGCGGACTTGTCAGGGACCCTCCTGGCAGAAATCAGCGTGCGCCCTCAAGCCTTGACTCCGCGAGATATCGAGTCACCGGACTTGGCGCGTGACCTAGCCCAGGCTATCTCTCAGCGAATTGCGCGCGAGTTCGCCGCCGAGGGTCTCGAAGAACGGGTCACGGTTTTCATCAGCCACACCAAGCGCGGGCCGGGCTCGGGCGACGACGTCCTACGTCTGGTCGAACTCGTACGCGAAGTACTCAGGACCACCCGGCTCGAGGACTTCTTCGACGCCCAGGACATCCAACTCGCGGACGACTGGGAAGCAACGCTGGACGCTCACGCAGCGCGCCACGCGATGCTGATGGTCCGGACAGACAAGTACGCCAGTCGCGAATGGACCCAGCGCGAGGTGCTCTCCGCCAAGATCCATGACATTCCCATCGTTTCGATGTACGCGGTTCGAAACGAGGAAGACCGCGGTTCATTCCTCATGGATCACGTGCCTGTCATCGCCTGGCACCCAACGAACGAGCGAGCCTCGATCGCGCGAGCCCTCAACCGACTGGTGGACGAAGCACTCAAGCGAGCACTGTGGACCGCTCAGCGCGTCTACCTCGAGCGCGACGGTTTCGACTGGCTACCCGTGCACGCCCCCGAGCCGGTCACGCTAGTCGAGTGGTTGCGAGCTCGCCGCATGTCGGACAAAGATCCGAACCTCCTGATCATGCATCCCGACCCTCCCCTCGGTCCGAAGGAACGCGAAACGGTGCTGCAACTCTGCGAACTCGCTGGAATCACAAGCAACGTCGACATCCTGACGCCCCGCACCTTCTCGACACGAGGCGGATCGTCCGAACGTGACTGAACCTGTCCTCGTTCCGCCGGACGCCCTTCGCGGTGTCACTGTCGCCATCTCCGTCTCCGATAGCGCGGATCTCGCCCGGCTCGGCCTTTCCCACACGCATTGCGAACTGGCCGTCGCCGAGCTTGCGCGGGCGATCTTTGTAGCGGGGGGCACCCTGATCTACGGAGGTCGGCTTAGACCGGCTGGCTTCACAGACGTCCTCCTCGACGAGGTCCGCCGATATCGAGAGGACAGAGACGCGCTAGTGCTCTGCGTGCCGATCTCGGAGCATCAGCGCCTCAGCGACGTCGAAATCACCAGGATGGAAGACGAGTTGCACACGTCGGCCGAACTCATATGTTTGGACGTAGACGGCAATGTGACCGACGTCCGGGACCGCTCAAGCCTTCCGCGCAGCGCCGACAGCTCCGCCGGCCTTACCGCGATGCGGCGATACATCACCGGTCGCTGCGACGCACGGGTACTTGTTGGCGGCCGCCTCCAAGGTTTTGAAGGCGTGCTGCCAGGGGTCATAGAGGAGGCTCTGACATCCATAGAAGCCGGTCGCCCCCTGTACGTAGCTGGAGGGTTCGGCGGTGCCGCGGCGACAGTCGCTCGTGCGCTCGGTCACGATGACGGAGCTTGGTCTCCGTCGGACTATCCACTTGGGCTCGACGAGCACGACGGACTAGTTGATCTACTCCGACAGTCGGTGGTCGAAACGCCCCTTCCAAGTGACGGCCTATCGGACAATCAACGTGGGCAACTGGCTGTCACGCACCGACCTGGCGATATCGCATCGTTGACGGTCACAGGACTTGCGCTCCGCGACCGTTGACTCCGCGCGCGAAAACGACCAGCAAACACAGCCACGGTCACGCCCAAGCGCACGCGAGCAGTCTCGCTTCCTTTCCAGGTGAAGGCCGGACTACCGCTCGGAATGGCACAGGAACCTGTTGACTCGCGGTGTG
This sequence comes from Actinomycetota bacterium, assembly GCA_005788585.1. The sequence continues at coordinate 11,994 of SYBY01000509.1, forward strand.
CCGACGTCACGACCACACGTATTGCCGACAGGCGTATCAGGGTGCGCCCGCGGCCGGTCAGTTTTCTCGCGGAGAGCTATGCAGCCGGACAATCGGCGTCGCGCAGCAACTCCGCGACGATGACATGCGGTGGCTTCCCGCTCTCCACGACAAGCCGCTCGAGCCGGCGAGCGTCCTCACCTTCCACGCTGACGAGGATACGCAGCGTTGCCTCCGGGGTTTCCCTCGTGGTAGCCGACGTAGGCCGGATCGATCGTCGCAAGCCCTGCGTCGAAGTCACCGGGCTGCGGATCGTCAGTTGTCAGGGGTCGTTGCTCATCGCTTCCTCTCAAGAAGCTTACGCTCGACCCCGGTGGAGCTCCAGCCGGTGACGATCAGCCACGTCGCCGGATCCAGCGTCCGCTAAATCACCAGCGGCGGAGGCCTTCGACGCCGAGGTCTGCCGGCGGCGCCGCATCGGCGAGCTGGCGCACCGTGCGGCGCTTCACTCACCCGTGAAGACCGTGAACGAGCCTGAATCATCGTGGGCTGCACAGCCGCCCGCCCTCGGAGCCTGAACCGGCGGCGCCGAGATGCACGACCACCCATCAAACTCGACGGCGCCGCCAGAGCCCACGCCCTCGTTGGGAGCCCGCCGGAGGTATTCCTTCCACAGCGCCTCCGCACCGGAACAGCTGACCTCACCCGAATCGACCTCCAAGGTGATCGCTACGCCGCTGGAGTCCTGGGCACTACACGTGCCCCCTTCACGCTGTGTCGATGACGCCGACCCGGTCTCGCCCGAGCCTCCACCGGCGGAGGCGCCCGGAGCCGTCGATTGCGTACCTCCGCCGATAGGGCAGTCAGCCGACGTGAAGCTGATCTCTCCGTAGCTGAGGGAAGACAGCGCTCGGTTCTCGAAGAGCGCAGCGCAACCATCGCGCTCGCCAACCTCGGTTCCGACTCCCTCGGGATCGTCCGGAGCGTCGTCCGGAACCTCGGAGGCATGCTCAGCGTCCCCGGGCTTCTCGCCCTGACAGTCGACAATCGAGTACTCGTCGTCGTCCTCATACAGCGCGCCATCCGGCGACTCCGCGAATAGCGCGCCGCATCCGGCGTCGAAACCCTCGCTGTACGCGTCACTGAAGCTCTCCCACACCGAGCCTTCACGGTTCTCCCAGTCGACCTGAGCGCACGACACCGTGATGACCACCTCGGCGCCCTCGTCAACCAGGTCACCCACGGTCGGCTCCTGACCCATGACCTCACAGCCGGTCGCGTCACGATCGGAGTCAAAGTTCGGATCCTCGGTGGAGTCTTCGAGCAGCGGGCTGAGCCCAGCCGCTTCAACGGCCGAGACTGCGTCCGCACCGTCTCCAGACAGTGCGTCTGGCACCTCAACACCTTCGGTCGGTGCCGTCTCCTCCACGGCCGCGGGCTCGTTCTCGATGGGCTCTCCGGTCTCAGCACCACAGCCCGCGGCAGTGGCGCCGACCGTGAGGCAGATGGCCGAGAGGATGGTGGTGATGGTGGCGCGCAGTGCTCGCACGTTGCGACTCGAAGCAGCCCAGGACGGTGCTTGCTCCAGCGTACGGCGGCGATGTCAGTGAACGCAAGGAGCGCTGATCGGCAGCGAGGACAGACGGTCGCGAAGTCGCCTCACGCTTCCAGATCGCTTCCGTCCGGAAACGAAAAGGGCGGCCGCATTGCGACCGCCCGAACGTGAACTTGCGTCTTTGCAGGACCTTCCTGCGAAGCCCTCTGCCGGACTCGAACCGGCGACCCCTTCCTTACCATGGAAGTGCTCTACCAACTGAGCTAAGAGGGCATAACGCCTGTCAATCGGCGTTGCTCCCGAACGAGGGAGAACGCAAAGTGTTCAGCGCCAGAGCCCACGATACTGCAGCGCTCCCGCGCAGGATCCCCGGCGATCGACAACGGGCCGCTCAGCCGGCCCGTCGCCGGACCTTCCGCTGCTGAACCCGGTGGGCCTGCCGGCCCGCCGATTTCCCGCCATGGGTCCTTGACGGCGGCGCGCCGGGTCCTAAGGCCGTAGGTATGACCACCGGAACCCACGTCGCGCTTCCGACCGGCGTCACGGCCGAGGGCGACGGCATCGCCACCGGCGACGCCGGCGTCCGCGTCGACGCCTACATCGACTTCCTCTGCCCGTTCTGCCGCCAGTTCGAGGCCGCCGCCGGCGACGCGCTGAAGGAGATGGTCGCCGAGCAGCTGGTCACGCTCGTCTATCACCCGCTCGGCTTCCTGGACCGGCTCTCGACCACGGCGTATTCGTCGCGCGCGTCGGCCGCGTCGGGCTGCGCGTCGGACGGAGGACGCTTCGTGAGCTTCAAGGACGCCCTGTTCGCCGTCCAGCCGGAGGAGGGCGGCCCCGGCCTCAGCGACGAGCAGCTCGTGGCCGTCGGCGAGCAAGTCGGCCTCGACGTCGACGGCTTCGGCGCGTGCGTGGCGGCCGGGCGCTACCTGCCGTGGGCGGCGTTCGTCACCGAGCGGGCGGTCGCGCGCGGTGTGAGCGGCACGCCGAGTGTCTACGTCGCCGGAATGTCGGTGCCGGCCAACGCGCGAACGATCGAGGCGGCAGTCGCCGCCGTTGCGCGCTGAGCACACCACCCTCGAGAGGCTCAAGCCATGGCAACGCGCATCACCTTTCTCACCGGCCAGGACACCCTCGTCACCGAGAACGAGTCCGAGGTCGTCGCGGCAGTCCGCCGCGATCACCCCAACCCGGTCAAGCTCGAGGGCGCCGACGGTGTCGTGCAGTTCGTCAACTGGAGCCACGTGACGCTGATCGCGCCGGCGGTCGATCCGCCGGCGCCGCTCTGAACCCGGGCCGTGACGGCCCGTCCTCAGAGGAAGACCACCGACAAGGAGAGTTCGCGATGACGCTGGACTACGACGAGTTCCTGGCGGAGGTCCAGCGCGACGCCGAGCTTCCCCGCCAGCAGGACGCGATCCGCGCGATCCGTGCGGCGCTGGAGACGCTTGCCGAGCGCCTGTCCGGCGACGAGGCGCGCGACTTCGCGCGGCACCTGCCCGAGCCTGTGCGCCCGTGGCTGCACGACGGCGAGGTGGCCGAGCCGTTCGGCGTCGAGGAGTACCTGGAGCGGCTCGCCGAGCGCGAGAGCGTCGACGAGGGCGAGGCCGTCCGCCACGCCGTGGCGGTGTTCGCGGCGCTGCGACGCGCGACCGGTCCGGACGAGCTGCGCCGCCTCGAGTCCGAGCTGCCCAAGGACTTCCGGTCGCTGCTGGCCGCCGCGGGGGCGGCGGTGGAGCCCGACGGCGGCCCGCCCCCGGCCGAGACGTTCATCCTGCGCGTCGTCGCCTACGGCGCACTGGACCTGAGCAGCGCCTGGGCCGCGGCCGAGGCGGTACTCGAGGTGCTGGGCGAGCGGCTCTCCGCGGGCGAGGCCGAGGACCTCGCCGCCCGGCTGCCAGACGAGCTCGCCGAGTGGCTGCGCCGCGGCGAGCGGCGTACGAACGGGCGCGCGGCGTCGCTGGATGTCGAGGCCTTCGTCGAGCGGGTCGCCGAGCGCGAGGATGTCTCCCCGGCGGCCGCGCGCCGCCACGTCCGCGCCGTCCTGCTGGCCGTGCGCGACGTCGCGGGCGAGCGGGAGCTCGACGATGCGCTCGCCCAGCTGCCCCGTGCGTACCGCAGCCTGCTCCGCAATGACGGCGACGCCGAGCGCCGCTCGCGGCGCGGCCGCATGCCCGACCTCTCGGCCGCGCCGCTGACCCCGGAGACCGTCGAGCTCCACGCCCCCGACGACCTCCCCGACGCTGCGGCCGCCGCGACGCGGGCGCGCATGGCGTCCCTCCAGCGGTTCACCGACGCACCACTGCTCAACGCGCGGCTGACGCTGCGCCGGCCGAGGACGCACGCATCGCGGGTGCGGTGGGTCGCCGACGCGAGCATCCTGCTCGACGGGCGGCTGCTGGCAGCGCACGCCACCGGTCCGTCGCCTTTGGCCGCCGCCGACACGGTCGTCGAGCGGCTGCGCCGCCAGATCCGCCGCGCGGCGGGTGCGGAGATCGCGCTGCGCAACGAGCCGCGTGTGATCGCGCGTGCGCTGCGCGACCTGCCCAACGAGCTCGGCCACCGGGCCACGGCGGAGGTGCTGCCCACCAAGCCTGGGGACCGGCGCCTCGTGCACCGCATCGTGCGGCCCCCGCTGCCCGTCTCGCTCGCCGACGCCGCCGCCGACCTCGTCGACCGCGACTGGGAGTTCCGGCTGTTCCTCGAACAGAACACCGGTGAGTGGCTGTTCCTGCACCGTCGCGACGACGACCGCCTCGGCCTGATGCACCCGCCGTCGGTGCCGGTGCCCGATGTCGCCGAGGACGTCATGGTCGTCGAGCCGATGCGCTTCTCCGACCCGCTGGCGCTCGAGGAGGCGCAGGAACTGCTCGAACAGCTCGGCGCGCGCTACCTGTACTTCGTCGACGCGGCCGACGGGCGCCCGAAGGTGCTCTACCTGCGCCACGACGGCGACCTCGGGCTCATGGAGCCCGAGCGCGAGGCGGCGGAACCGCACTGACGTCCGGGCGGCGTTGACGTCGGCCGTCGGCCGCCTTGTCCGCGCGAGCGTCCGGCCTACTCGTCGAAGCATGATCACCCGAGCCTTGTTCGTCCGCATGGAAGCCAAGACCGGCCGTGAGCAGGAGGTCGAGAGCTTCCTGCGCGGTGCGCTGGACATCGTCGAGGCCGAGGAGGGCACGCCCCTGTGGTTTGCGCTGCGCCTCGGTCCGTCGACCTTCGGCATCTTCGACGCGTTCCCCGACGAGGATGCGCGCGCGGCGCACCTCTCGGGCCAGGTCGCCGCCGGGCTGCTGGAGAAGGCACCCGAGCTGCTGGCCGAGGCGCCCACGATCGAGCGCCTCGACGTGCTCACCAGCAAGGTCGACATCCCGGCGCTGGCCACCGTCGAGTAGCCCCGGGGCGTTCCTCCCGGGAGACCGCGGCTACGCCGGTCCGAGCCGGCGCAGCGCTCCCCCCGGCGCCTCAGTCCCCCTTCGCGTACGAGCTCGCCCCGTACCAGTCGATGACGACCGCGGGTTCGTCGCCGACGACCCAGCCGTCGTGACCGCTGGGCAGCGACGAGACCTCGCCGGGGCCGATGATGAGCTCCTCGCCGTCGTCCATGCGGATCGCCAGCCGGCCGCTGACGTGGTACTGGAAGTGCGGCGCCTCGCAGCTGTGGGTGCCCGCGATCGGCTTGACGTCGTTCGACCAGCGCCATCCGGGCTGGAAGACGTAGCGGCCGACCTCGCCGCCTCCGATGTGGAGGATCTCGGCGCGGCCGTTGGGGAACTCGCGGATCTCGTCGGGCGCGTCGAAGCTCTTGTTCTCCGTGATCTGCCGCAGGTCTGAGGTGGTCATGACGGGTCGTCCTTTCGGGCGTTGGGTGAAGGGACAGCCTCCGCCTCCGCGCACCGCCGGTCATCGCCCGTTCGGGCCATCTTGGGCCCGGCCCCGCAGTGGCCCGGTTCAGCCGAGCAGGCCGTGCTCCGCGGCCCGTGCCACGGCCGCCGCGCGCGAGGAGACGCCCAGCCGCGCGTAGATGTTGGCCAGGTGGCGGTGCACGGTGTGCTCGCTGACGACGAGCTCCTCCGCGACCTGGCGGTTGGACCGCCCTTGGGCGACGAGCCGGAGGACCTCGACCTCACGGACCGTCATCCCTGCCCGCTCCTCGGCTGCGCTGCGCACGCCCATCGCGGCGATCAGCCTGTCGGCCCGTGCCGCGGCGGTGCGAGCCCCGAGGCGACGAAGCGTGACCTGCGCGGCGAGGGCGTACTCGTGGGCGGTGGCGACGCGTTCGCTCGCCTGCAGCACGCGCGCGAGTTCCAGCTGGGCCTCGGCAGCCTCGAACGGCGCGACGTTCCGGGTGTGCAGGTCGATCGCGTCCTCGAACGCCGGCCGCGCGTCGTCGAGCGCGCCGTCCGCCACGGCAAGGCGTCCGGCGGCGCACCGCTCGGCCGCACGCAGCGCGACGGTCGGAACGGCGTCGGCGATCGCCGCGAGCTGGTTGTACGTCGCGCGGGCCCGGTCGGGCTCTCCCAGCGCCAGCGCGATCGGCACCAGCAGCTCCAGCGCCGCTGCACGTTCGATGGATTCCTCGCCCCCGGGGCAGCCGCGCAGGTAGCGCTCGGCATCGGAGGCCGCCGCCGCCAGGTTCCCTTCGTCCAGAGCGATCTCGGCCTGCACCAGCCGCGCCAGCCCGTGCGCGCCGGCCTCAGCGGCAAGGGCGCGCGCGTCGTCATTGCGGCCCTGCCGGCGTCGCAGCTGCGCCAGGCGCGCGCGGGCATACCCGGCCAGAGGCGGGCGCAGGGTGGAGAGCTCCCCCGCCGCCCACTCCAGCTCCTGCTCGGCCTCGGCCCAGTCGCCGCGCATCATGAGCACCGTGCCGTGGTGGGCGCGGCAGAGCGCGAGCAGCGGCCGCTGCCCCGTGCGCTCGCAGAACGCTGCGAGCTGCGCGCACCACTGGCCCGCCCGGTCGAAGTCGCGCGAGCGCTCGCAGGCGATGATCATGTTGCAGCAGCACGACCCGATCGCGATCGGGTCGTGGAGCTCGCCCGCCGTCGCGGCCGCGGTGCCTTCGTCGAGCAGCGCCGTGCCCTCCGCGAGGCGGCCGAGACTCACCAGCGCGAGGCCCTGGAGCGTCCGCGCGGTCATCTCGATGTCGAGACCGCCGAGTGCGTGCGCGCGCTCCGCCGCCTCGGTGCTCAGCCGCAGGACGGTCACCACATCGGTGTCGAGATGAAACGACGCCTCGATGAGCGGCAGCCACGCGTGCTCGACGGACGGCTCAAGTTCAGCCACGAGGCGCCTCGCGCGCTGGAGCCAGCCGTTCGCGACGGCGTCGACACCGCGCATCGCCCCGTAGTCCCAGGCCAGGAAGCCGGCGTCCCACGCCGCTTCGCGCGTCTGGCCGGCCTCGCGCCGCAGGACGAAGGCGCGCTCGCGCGCGGCGATGGCCGCGTCGACGTCGTCGTCCCACCAGCTCGCCACCGCGAGCCCTTCCAGCGCCTCGGCCGACTCCCGGATCTCCAACGCGTGCGCGTAGTGCTTGCGCGCCTGCGCCCACGCTCTCAGGCCCAGGGCCGCGCCGCCCGCACTCAGCGGGTCCTCGGTCGTCGTCTTCGAGGACTCCGTGCTCGCCATGATGGCCTCGGCGCATCCTCCCACGCCGCGCCAGGGCGCGGGACGAGTCAGCGCGGCGCGGCTGCCCGCAGCGTCCCCGCGAAGTCACTGCGGGCAATCGGCCCGATGCACGGCGACGTCGCGCCCGCATCCACGTAGCGCTGCAACCCCGCGCGCACCGCGTCCTCGTCCCCGATCGCGCACAGCGCGTCGAGGAACTCCGTCGCGATCCCCGCCTTCATCGCCTCCGCGTCGCCCGCTGCCGCGCCAGCGTCGTACGCGGCGATCGAGTCGCCGAAGCCCGACCGCTCGATCATCGCCCGGTAGAACGGCAGGCCGAAGTACGGGAGCAGGTCGCGGCGCATCGCCGCGTGCGCTTCCGCGGAATCGTCCACGAGCGCGCCCGGCACCGCCGCGACGATGTCGAACCCGTCGAGGCTCTTGCCGATCGACTCGCGCCCGGCCCGCACCTCCGGCACCACGACGTCACGGATGTACGCCGGGTTGCACAGCCAGAGGATCACGCCGTCGGCCATCGTGCCCGCGGCGCGCAGCATCTTCGGAGACAGGCCCGCGACGTAGATCGGCAGGTCCGGGTACGGCCCGACGCCGGCCAGCGGCATCATCGTCTTCCACTTGACCGTGTCCTGCGGGATCTCGGTGCCGCCGACGATCGCCCGGACGAGCGAGAGGTACTCGCGCATCTCGGCGATCGGCTTGTCGATCGTCTGCCCGTGCCAGCCCTCGACGACCGGGCGGTGCGAGACGCCCAGGCCCAGCGTCAGGCGCTCGCCCGACATCTCGGCCAGCGTGGCCGCGGTCTGCGCCATCGTCGCCGGTGTCCGGGTGTAGATGGGGACGACGCCCGTGCCGATGCGGATCCGCGAGGTCGCCAGCGCGTACGCGGCGAGGACGGTCAGCGAATCGCGGCCGTTGATGTGCGTCGTGTAGGCGGCCTCGAAGCCGAGCTCCTCGGCCAGCCGCACGCGCTCGACCGCCTGGTCGAGCGACTTTCCCGGAGAGACGAAGCAGCCCAGCGCCATGAGACGCGAGCCTACGTCACTTTCGCCACGGCCGGGACCGGCGGGGGGATGCCGGTCCCGGGCTGTGGCGTGGCGGGAGTCCTAC
>SYBY01000002.1 GCA_005788585.1 Actinomycetota bacterium
GCGATGAGCAACAACTACAACGGCATTCCCCGCCCGCCGGTCGTCTTCGTCAAGGACGGAGACGCGCGGGTCGTGGTGCGCCGGGAGACCTTCGAGGACCTGACGAGCCGTGACATCGACTGATCCCTTCCGCATCGGCCTCCTGGGCCACGGCACCGTCGGCGGCGCGTTCGCCGAGCTGCTCGACGGCCGCGCCGACGAGATCGAGGCGCGCACCGGTCGCCGGCCCGAGCTGTCCGGTGTCCTGACCCGCAGCAGGGGCGACTTCGAGGAGATCCTCGAGGGTTCGGACCTCATCGTCGAGGTCATGGGTGGCCTGGAGCCCGCGCGCGAGTACGTGCTGCGCGCGCTGAACGCCGGCCGCCACGTCGTCACCGCGAACAAACAGCTGCTCGCCGAGCACGGTGAGGAGCTGTGGGCCGCCGCGCGCGAGCACGGCGTGCGCCTGCGCTTCGAGGCCGCGGTGGCCGGCGTGGTCCCCGTCATCCGCGTCATGCAGGAGACGCTGGCCGGCGCGTACATCGAGCGGCTGCACGGCATCGTCAACGGCACGACGAACTACATCCTCACCGAGATGGCGCGCACCGGCGAGCCGTACGCCGACGCGCTGGCCGCCGCGCAGCGCCTGGGCTACGCCGAGGCCGACCCGACCGACGACGTCACCGGCAAGGACGCGGCCGCGAAGATGGCGATCCTCGCGCGGCTGGCGTTCGGCACCCCCGTGTCGCTCGACCAGGTCATCTACGAGGGCATCGAGCAGATCACGAGCGACGACCTGGCGTTCGCCCGCGAGCTGGGGCTGGGGCTGAAGCTGCTCGGTACGGCCGAGCGCGTCGACGGCGGGATCTCCGTCCGCGTGCATCCGGCGTTCCTGTACGCGGGCCACCCGCTGGCCAGCGTGTCGGGCCCATACAACGCGGTGACGATCGAGTCGCCCGCGATCACCGAGATCACGCTGTCCGGCCCCGGTGCCGGCGGACCGCAGACCGCCAGCGCGGTGCTCGGCGACGTCGTCAGCGCGATGGTGCCGCCCGCGCCGACCCCCGAGCCGACGAGCGCGCTGCCGGTCATCACCGACGTGGAGTCGGCGTTCTACCTGCACCTCGAAGTCGACGACGAGCCGGGCGTCCTCGCGCAGGTCGCGCAGATCCTGGGGCTGCAGGGCGTCTCCATCAAGTCCGTGGTCCAGGAGGGCATGGGGGAGAAGGCGCGCCTGGTCATGGTCCTGCATCCGGTGCTGGAGTCCCGCTTCGCCGCCGCCACGAAGATGATCGAGGGCCTCGACTTCATCCGGGCGACGCCGCGGGCCATCCGCGTGCTCGAAGAGCAGTTCGTCTTATGCGCCTTCCTACTACGATGCCCCGGCTGTGAGCGATCTCCAGGCCATCCTCGCGCGGCTCGACACCATCGAGCAGCGCCTCGCCGCGGGTGAGCGCAAGGTCCTCGACCCGCGGCCCGGCGGCGTGGCGGGCCCGATCTCGATCGACGGCCAGCACGCGGGCGTCGGCGGGGACGTCTCCGCCGAGGTGCGCGCCATGGCGCAGAACGGCCAGCTGATCCAGGCCATCAAGCTGCACCGTGAGCAGACCGGGCTGGGCCTCGCCGAGGCCAAGGCCGTCGTCGAGCGGTACGCGCGCTAGGTCCACTGCGATGCCCGGTCTCATGGAGCGCTACGCCGAGCGCCTTCCGTTCGCCGCCGACGATCCGGTCGTCACGCTCGGGGAAGGGTCGACGCCGCTGGTGCACGCGCCGCACCTCTCCGAGATCGTCGGGGCCGAGGTCCACCTCAAGCTCGAGGGACTGAACCCGACCGGCTCGTTCAAGGATCGCGGCATGACCTGCGCGGTCAGCGCTGCGGTGCGCGAGGGCGCGAAGGCCGTCATCTGCGCGTCGACGGGGAACACCGCCGCGAGCGCCGCGGCGTACAGCGCGAAAGCCGGCCTCACGGGCGCGGTCATCGTCCCCGAGGGCAAGATCGCGACGGGCAAGCTCGCCCAGGCGCTCATGCACGGCGCGAAGGTCATCGCGCTGCGCGGGAACTTCGACGAGGCGCTGCGGCTGGTGCGCGAGCTGTGCGACAAGCACCCGATCGCGCTCGTCAACAGCGTCAACGAGTTCCGCCTCCAGGGGCAGAAGACCGCGGCCTTCGAGGTCCTTGAGGACCTCGGTGGCGAACTCGACGCGCTCTGCATCCCTGTCGGCAACGCCGGCAACGTGACCGCGTACGCCAAGGGCTTCACCGAGGCGGGCCACCTGCCGCGCCTGTTCGGCTTTCAGGCCGCCGGTGCTGCGCCGCTCGTGCAGGGTGCCGTGGTCGAGAAGCCGGAGACCGTCGCGAGCGCGATCCGCATCGGCAACCCGGCGCGCTGGGAGGAGGCCATGGCCGCCTTCACGTCGTCGCGCGGCATGGTGCGCGCGGTGACCGACGACGAGATCCTCGCCGCGTACCGCCTGCTGGCCGGCCGCGAGGGCGTGTTCTGCGAGCCCGCGAGCGCGGCCTCCGTGGCCGGGCTGCTGAAGTACGGCGCCGACGGCGCCGAGCGGGTCGCCTGCGTCCTGACCGGCCACGGCCTGAAGGACCCGCAGACGGCACTCGAGCAGGCCGGCTCGGTCGTCCCGTGCGAGCCGGACCTCTCCGCCGTCGAGGCCGCCGTCCTCGGCGACTGAGGCGCGCGTGGAGCGCCGCCGCCTCGTCCGCGTCCCGGCCTCGTCGGCCAACCTCGGCCCGGGCTTCGACACCTTCGCCTGCGCGCTGGCGCTGCACACCGAGATCGAGGTCGTCGAGACCGGCCGCTTCGCCGTGCAGACCGACCTGGAGATCGCCCGGGATCGCCGCAACCTCGCCGTCCGCGGCTTCGCCCGGCTGCACTCACCCGAGGGCTTCGAGTTCCGGATCCGCTCGGACATCCCGCTGTCCGGCGGTCTGGGGACGAGCGCGGCTGCGTACGTCGCGGGCCTGCTCGCCGCAGACAGCATGTTCGAGCTGGACGCCGACCTCCTGGCGCTGGCGACCGAGATGGAGGGGCACCCCGACAACGTCGCCGCCGCGCTGGAGGGCGGGTTCGTCATCTGCGCCGACGGCACCACGGCGCGGTTCGACCCGCCGCCCGAACTCGAAGCGGTGCTCGTCATCCCGCATCAGGCCGTGCGGACCCGGGAGGCGCGCGCCGCGCTGCCCGCGGACGTGCCGATGGCCGACGCCGCGTTCAACGTGGCGCACGGCGCGCTGCTGACGCTGGGGCTCGCGCGCGGCGACCTCGACCTGGTCTCCCGCGGCCTGGCCGACCGGCTGCACCAGCCCTACCGTGCGCACCTGTTCCCGCGGTCGGCGGAGTTGCTGTACGGCGTCCGGGAGATGGGGGCGCTCGGCGCGACGATCAGCGGCGCCGGCCCGACCGTCCTGGTGTGGTGCCACTACGAGGCCACCGGCGGACTCGTCGCGGCGCTGCGTGAGCACGCCGAGGGCTGGGCGCACGTGGTGCGTGCGCCGTTCGAGCCGCAGGGCGCCGACGTCATCGGCCTCTGACGCGCCGAACGGCAGATCGACGCTGCCAGGGCGACGTGGATCTGCCGGTCAGTACGATTTCGGGTATGCAACAGGTATCGCGCTGGCGGACGTCCTGGCCGTGGTACCTCGCGGCGCTCCTCGTGCTGTCGGGCTGGGTGGCGGGCTACGCGATCTGGAGCCCGCCGGACGCCGGCGACTTCGGGTCGGGCGTGGACGTCCTCTTCCCTCTAGCCATGCTGGTGATCGGCCTTCCACTGGTCATTGTCGCTGGCATCATCCGCGGACGTGGCGGGGCGTTCGCCAAGTGGGGCGGAGGCGTGCTGCTCGCGGTCGGCGCTCTCGTCCTGGCGTACTTCGCGTCGTTCGCGTTCTTCGGCGGGCTCTGTCTCGACCCAGGTGATGTGTGCGTCACCACCTGGCCGTCACGGGTGGCCAACCTCGCGACGGGGATGGGGATCCTCGTGCTCGGCTCGTGCATCGAGTCGCAGGTATGGCGACGCCCGCCACGGCGAGAGACTGCGCCTCTGACGCACTGACCGGCAGATCGACGCTGCTATAGCGACGTGGATCTGCCGGTCAGCGGACGACGGTCACCAGCGCGCCCGCAGGGATGTTCCGCGCCATCCAGCGCACGTCCGTGTTCCGCGTGCGCAGGCAGCCGAGGCTGACCGCCTGGCCGATGACCGACTCGTCGGGCGTCCCGTGGATGGCGATCTGCGCGCCGCCCGTCCACGACGCCGGGAGGTTCGTCTGGCGGGACGTCAGCGCCACAGCGCAGCAGCCGTAGGGACCCGAGCCTGTGGGGAACAGCAGCGTGTCCGTGACCGCCGAGCGGCCCGTGGGGGTCTCCGTCCCGGGCGCCCCGATCGCGACCCGCAGACTGCGCACCTCGGTGTCGCCGCGCAGCACGGAGACGGTCCGCTCGCTGAGGTCGGCGCGCAGCGTGTAGGGCTGGCGCTCGAGCGTCGCCGCCGCGGCGGGGATCCACCCGACCTTGCGATTCGGCGTGAGCTCGTTCAGGACGCCGTACCAGCCGTCGCGCCGGTGGATGATCGCCAGCGACGTGCGTGAGCCGAACTTCGTGCGGGTGCGGAGCGTCCCGACAACCCGACCGCCCGGGGTGGCCCGCAGCCACGTCGACCGGCGCAGCTTCGCCGAGAACTGCCCCGCGCGCAGGGGCGGGGGCTGCGCAGCGTCCGGGGTGGTCCGGACCCGCTCGGGCTCCGCGTCGGCGGCCTGCTGCGGGGTGGGGGCGATGTCCTCGCCCGCACCGCACCCGGCCAGCAGCGCCAGCGCGAGCACGGCGGCCGCGAGGCCCCGGCGCATCGCTACGCCGACTGCGCCTCGTCGAGCAGCGGCTTCAGGCGCTTCCGTGCCGCGGGCAGCTTCAGGCGCTTGAGCAGCTCGTCGGCGAGCCGCACGTAGTCGATACCCAGATCCGGGCGGTGATCGAGGATCGAGACCGCGCGCTCGGCCGATTCGGCGTAGGCGATCGACGAGCGGATCGTGGTGGCGAACAGCTTGTCGCCGACGTGCTCGGACAGCGACTGGTAGGCCTCGCGCGAGTGCACGGTGCGC
>SYBY01000510.1 GCA_005788585.1 Actinomycetota bacterium
CCGGCCGTCCTCGAGTTGCTGGGTGTAGCACCGGAAGGCCGCCGACCGCTCCAGCTCGGTGCGCTGGGCGGGCGGGACCGTCACGGTCCGCGTCTCCGAGTCGAGGCTGACGAGGCCGAGCTCCGTGAGGACCCGCATGGCCCGCCCGGTCATCTGCAGCGACCGGTGAGCCTGCGGATCTCCGCGCAGCGCCGCCTCGAGCTCCTCTCCCGCCGCGCCGCTTCGGGCCCGAAGGTCCCGGTACAGCGCGGTGAGCGGGGCACGTAGGTCGTACTCACGCTCGTGGATCCGTAGGGCAAAGGTTAGCTCCGCCGGACCCCAGGCAAGATGGACCATCTGTCGAACGGTCAGGGCTTCGAGCATGGACCGCTGTGCGGGGGTCGCCGGCGGGTCGATGACGACGACGTGATCGACCCCGTCCGCGAGGGCCGGCATCTCCGCGAGTGCGGCATGGGAGCAGAGCTCGAACCCGCCCAGCATGGCTTGCAGCTGCCGGCTGCGGACCTCGGCGTCGGCGACCACGGCAAGCACCCGCTCCCCGCTGTGCACGAGCGCGCCGAGCACGCCGGCGATCCCCCCACCCCGTCGATCGCGCGCGCCGGTCCACGGTGCGTCGCAGCCGCCCGCGACCCCGGCGACGCCCACGGGCAGCGCGCGGTCGATGCCGGCCAGGACGGCCGACCACACGTCCGCAGGTTCGCCCACCGTCGTGACCTTCCCGCCCACGGCCGGGATGGCCCGCCGCAACAGCACGCGCGGCTCGACGGCGCCGCGCCAGGTGTGCAGCTCGAGCTCGGCGACGACGTCCACCGGCCCTTCGGTGGGGACCGACGCCATGCCGAAGCCCACCGCGGACGCGGGATAGCCGCCGCTCGTGACCGTGCAGCGGACGTGCTTGCCGCTGTCGCCGAGCGGGCGGCAGTCGCTGACGCGCGCGGCGGGCAGCAGCAGCCGCACGACCGGGTTGCCCATGCCGAGGGGCTCGAGCTGCTGGAGCTCCTCCGCCAGGGCCAGCCCGAGTTCGTCCCCGGCGACGACGGCGTCGACACGTTCGCGCGGGAGGAGGTCGTCGTCGGACAGAACGGCGGTCGCGTGGGCCTCGAAGGCGGCGCGGAACGCAGGCAGCGCGGTCGCAGCGACCTCGCAGCCTGCCGCTGCCCTGTGGCCGCCGTGCCGCAGGAGATGCTCGCGCGACGCCTCGAACCCCGCGAGCAGATCGAACGCCGGGATCGATCGCCCGGAGCCGGTGCCGCGATCACCGTCGAGCGCAACGAGGACCACGGGCCGGTGGTGGCGCTCGGCGATCCGCGACGCCACGATGCCGATGACGCCCTTGTGCCAGCCCTCGCCCCAGAGGACGTAGGCGCGGCGATCGCCCAGGTCGCGGACCTGCGCTTCGGCCTCGAAGAGGATGCGCTGCTCGGCGTGGCGGCGCTCGGCGTTGATGCGGTCGAGCTCATCGGCGACGGCCGTCGCTCTCTCGGCGTCCTCGGTGAGCAGCAGCTCCAGCGCGGCGTCCGCCCGGTACATCCGGCCGGCGGCGTTCAGGCGCGGTGCCAGGCGAAACCCGATCGCCCGCGCGTCCACCCGTGCGGGCTCGACCTGCGCGACCCGCATCAGCGCCCGCAGCCCCGGCCGATCCGACGCCCGGATGGCGCGGAGTCCCGCGCGGACCAGCCGCCGGTTCTCGTCGACGAGCGGCACGCAGTCGGCCACCGTCGCCAGCGCGACCAGGTCGAGGTCCGCGTCGGCGCCGGCAGGGTCCTCGCCCGCGCACGTCAGCAGCGCGGCGACGACCTTGTGGGCCACGCCGGCCGCGCACAGCTCCGGGCACGGATAGTCGCCGAGGCCCGGATGCACGATGGGCGCGTCGGGCAGGCGGCCGTCGGCCCGCGGCTGATGGTGATCGGTGACGACCACCTCGATGCCCGCGGCACGCGCGGCGGCCACCTCGTCGACGGCCGTGATGGCGCAGTCCGCGGTGATCAGCAGGTCGGTTCCGCGCTCGGCCAGCCGGTCGACGGTGTGGCGCGCGAGCCCATAGCCGTCCTCGGTCCGGCTGGGCAGCACGGCGTGGACATCCGCCCCCATGCGCCGCAGCGCGGAGACCAGAATGGCCGTCGAACAGACGCCGTCGACGTCGTAGTCGCCGTGCACGGCGATCCGGGACCCGCTGCGCACGTGGCGCAGGACGATCTCGCAGGCCTCGCGCATCCCGCGGATGAGCAACGGATCGTGTACGGCATCGGCCGCGAGCCACGCGCGCGCGGCGTCCGGATCGGCCAGGCCGCGCCGGACCAGCACCTGGCCGACGACGTGAGAGACCCCCAGCTCGGCCTCCAGCCGGCAGACGGCCCGGATGTCGCAGGCGGGGATATCGAGCAGGGCTTCTCCCACGGCCACCACCGTACGACCGGGTGTGGACGGACCTCGACTGCCCATCATCCGCTGAGACGTACCGGGCACGGTGTCAAGTTCTGAACTTCCTGCACCGAGGGAGAAACCATGATGTACCCCTCCGTGGACGGCGTGGCCGTAGGCGCGCCCGAGACCGGACCGACGGCTGGACCCGCCGCGCCCGCAGGCGCCCTGCTCATGGGCAGCACCTGCGCGCTCATGCTGCTGACGTGGCTGACCACCCTCGGAGGCGACAGCGTCGTCGCCTTCTCGCCCGCGATCGTCGTGATGCTCGCGAGCATGCTCCTGTTCGCGCCCGTCCTGTACCGGTACGGCGGCGACTGGCCGGCGTGGACCATCCACGCGATCTGCGCGGGATGCACGGCGGCGATCACGTTCGGGCTCTTCGAAGTCACGACCCTCGCCCCCCAGGTCGCCGGGCTGTACGTCCTCGTCGTGCTGTTCGCGTCGTACTACCTCTCACGCATCGCCACCCTGGGCCACGTCCTGTTGTGCACCGGGTGTCTGTTCCTCGCCCTGAGCACGATCACCGTACCCTCGATCCTGCCTGCGCCGACCACGATCGAGAGCTGGCTCCCGATCGTCGGGACCATCGCCATCGCGGGCGGATTCCTGACGAGCGTCCGGCGCCAGCGCGAGGGTCTGGTCGAGCAGCAGCGCGTCCTGGAGGACCAGCTCGCCGTGACCGCCCGGACGGACGGACTGACCGGACTGCTCAACCGCCAGGGGTTCGAGCAGCGGACGACGGGACTGCTCGGCCACCCGGACATGGCGTCGGCCGCCCTGATCGTCGGCGACCTCGACCTCCTCAAGAGCATCAACGCGTCCTACGGCCGGCTTGCGGGCGATCGGGTGCTGCGCGGCGCTGCGCGGGTCATGGCCGAGCGCTGCCGACGACTGGACGTCGTCGGGCGCACGGGCGGCGAGGAGTTCGCCATCTTCGCCCCGGCATCCGAGGTCGCAGACGCCGTGGCGCTCGCCGAGCGGCTGCGGCGTGACGTCATGCTCGCGTTCGGCGACGAGCCGTTCTCGGCGACCATGTCCTTCGGCATCGCGATCTTCCCCGACGACGGCACGTCCGTCGACGAGCTGCTCGTCGCCGCGGACAGGGCGCTGGGCAGCGCCAAGCGCAACGGCCGCAACCGCACCATGCTCGCCGTGCAGGCCGGTGGCCCGATGATCGCCCCCGGTCCCGACACCGCCGCCGCAGACGATGACGAGCGCGCCCGGCTGATCACCGCGATCGGCCTCGCCGAGGCTCTTGACCTCCGCGACACCGGGACCGCCTCGCACTCCCAGACGGTGGCGCGCTACGCGGCCATGATGGCCCATGCGCTGGGCCTCGATGCCCGCGACATCGAACGGATCCGCGTCGCGGGCCTGCTCCACGACATCGGCAAGATCGGTGTGCCCGACTCGATCCTGAACAAGCCCGGCAAGCTCACCGACGAGGAGTACGCCGAGATGCAGCGCCACCCGGAGATCGGGGCCCGCATCCTCGGCAGCGACGTGCTCGACGACGTCCGCCAGTGGGTTCTCGCCCACCACGAGCGTCCTGACGGCCGCGGCTACCCGTTCGGCCTGTCCGGCGAGCAGGTCCCGATCCAGGCACGGATCCTGGCCGTGGCCGACGCCTACGAGGCGATGACCGCAGACCGCGTCTACCGCCGGGCGCTCGGCCCGGACGCGGCGCGCGAAGAGCTCCTGCGCTGCCGGGGCACGCAGTTCGATCCGGATGTCGTGGACGTGTTCCTCGAGATCCTGGACCAGGCCGCCGGCGACACGCCGGACCTGCCGCGCCTCGCCGCCTGAGCGGCGCTCAGATGACGATCGGCTCCTGGTCGTCTCGCACGGCGCCGATCGCGTACACGGCCACGAGGCCGATCAGCGCCCCCGGCACCGAGTAGAGCACGGTCACGAGATCCGTGGCGTCGCGGCTCGGAAGCGACAGGCCGGACAGGATGTAGCCCGTGGCGACGCCGCCGATGATCGCTCCGACGAACGCGCCCACGATGCCGCCCCAGAACCGGTCGGGCACGAACACGGTGAAGTGCCAGATGGCCAGCGCCATCATCACCCAGGCAAACACGGCCATGTCAGCGTCCTCCCCGTCCGTGCTTCTTGTTCCGCGGGCGCTTGGGCTTGGACGGCCCCGGCCCCTTGTCCTGCTCGGGCATCACGACATCCTCAGGTGACGCATCGGCCGCATCGTCCTTCACGGCCGTCGCGGTCGGCGCCGGATCGGTGTGCAGGTCGCGCACCATGTCGTCGAACTCCTCGCGCGAGACCTGCGTCGGGTCGTCCGGTGAGGTCAGCCGGCGCTTCGGGCGCTTGCGCTCGCCCGGGGCGACGTCCACCGGCGCACCGCCGATCGCCGTCGCGTACGCGGGGACGGAACCCAGCTCGCTGACGATGACCTTGCGGCGGCGACGCCACTGGGTCTCGCGCTCCTTCCAGTGCGTGAGCACCGGGGACGCGATGAAGATGGACGAGTACGCACCCGCCATCGTGCCCACGATGAGCGCCAGCGCGAACTGCTGGAGCGTCTCGCCACCGAGCAGGAAGAGCGCGACGATCGGCAGGAGCGTGGAGAACGACGTCGCCAGCGTCCGGACGATGACCTCGCTCATCGAGCGGTTCACGACCTGGGTGAACGTGGCCCGAGGCATACGTGGCACGTTCTCTCTGATGCGGTCGAACACGATGATCGTGTCGTACAGCGAATAGCCGAGGATCGTCAGGAGCGCCGCGACGCTGGCCGCGGTCACCTCGAAGCCCAGCAGCGCGTAGATGCCGGCCGTGAGCAGCAGGTCGTGCGACACGGCAATGAGCAGCGGCACGGCGTATTTCCACTCGAACCGGATGGCGATGTACGCCGTGAGGACGAGGAACGAGGCGATGATCGCGATCACCGCCGACTCGGCGATGCTCTGCCCGAACGTCGGGCCGATGGATTCGTTGGAGAAGCTGTCGCCGACGCCGAACTCCTCGTCGAGCGCATCACGCACGTCGCGGACCTGGTTCGGCTCGAGGCTCGGCGTGGAGATCTGGAAGACGTTCTCGCCGAGCGCGTCGTCCTCGACCCGCTGGATCTTGGCGTCGCCGAAGCCTTGCTCGGCCATGACCGCACGGACCTGGTTCTCGTCGGCCGGCTGCTCGGTCGCCGTGCGGATCTTCGTGCCCGACTCGAAGTCG
The DNA here is from genome assembly GCA_005788585.1 of Actinomycetota bacterium. Next base: position 5,614 of record SYBY01000510.1, read on the forward strand.
ATGCCGAAGTTCATGCCGTTGACGCCGATCGCGATCGCGCCGATGGCGAGCAGGACGCCGGAGCCCGAGAAGAACCACTTCGACGCGCCCATGAAGTCGAAGGTGATGGCCCGCTTGGGCTTGCCCGCACCGAGCGCCGACGGGCTGGTGAGGATCTTGGAGCGACCGAGCGACCCGAGGATCGCCTGGGTGAAGACCACGGCGGTGAGGAACGACACGATCGTGCCGACGCCGAGCGTGAACGCGAAGCCCTTGACGCCCGCGCTCGCGAGGACGAACAGGATGAACGCGACCATGACGGTCGTGACGTTCGCGTCGATGATCGCGGTCAGGCCCTTGCGGTAACCCGTCGCGATGCTGGCCTGGATCGATCTCCCGGACCGGACCTCTTCCTTGATGCGCTCGAAGATGACGATGTTCGCGTCCGCGGCGACGCCGATCGTGAGGATCAGGCCCGCGATGCCCGGCAGCGTCATCACGATCGGGATGAGCTTGATCAGCGCGAACATGAACAGCGAGTAGACGACCAGCGCCAGGACGGCCACCACGCCGAGGAACCGGAAGAAGACGAGGAGGAACAGCGCCACCAGCAGCAGGCCAACGCCGCCGGCGACGAGGCTCTGGTCCAGCGCCTGCTGACCGAGGCTCGCCGAGACCTGCGACTGGCTGATGAGGTCGAGCTTGACCGGGAGCGCGCCGGTCTTCAGGAGGTTCGAGAGCTCCTGCGCGGTCTCGATGGTGAACCCGCCCTCGATCTGCGAGCCGTTGCGCCCGTCGATGCCGTCGGGGTTCTGCTGGAAGTCGATGAACGGGACGCTGATGAGCTCGTTGTCGAGCACGATCGCGAAGTGCTGCGCGGCCGTTTGCGGGTCGGAGCCCGGAGCGAAGCTCTCGAGGCCGCGCTGGGCGATCCCGCGCGTGACCTCCTCCCAGGTGTCGCGCCCCTCGTCGGTGAACTCGAACGTGACGATCGGCTGGCCGGTGCCGCCGGCGCCCTGGTCGAACTGCTGCTCGGGGTTCTTGATGTCCGTGCCCTTGAGCGCGACCCGGTCACGCAGGACGAACCACTGGGCGTTGTTCGGGTCCCTCGCCTCGGCCTGGCCATCCGCCGTCTCCTGGCGCACGATCGTCGTGCCGGGCTGGACGACAGCGACGCAGAGCTTCTCGTCGCCGTCCTTCTCGCACTCGGGCGCTTCGGCGTCGTCCGGGCGGTCCGTGAAGAGGTCCTCCTTCTCCTCCTCCGGCCCGGCGACAACGCGCTCCTTGTCCTGGTCGAGCAGGTAGTAGAGGCCGTTGTGGCTGACGTTCCGCGCAGCTTCGCCCTCGGCGGCCGGCTGCTCGGACGCGCGTGTGACTGCGTCGAAGTACGAGATGCCCCCGACCCGGCCGGCGCTCGGACCGCCCGTGACCTCGGGGTTGTCGGGCTCGACCTCGCCGTCGGGGCCGATGACGTTCGGCTCCCAGTCGTAGAAGAAGAGCTGAGCGACCTGGCCGACCTGGCGCTGGGCCTTGTCGGCGTCCTGGACGTCCGGCAGCGCGACGGAGATCTGGTTCTCGCCCGACCGCTGGATCTCGGGCTCGGCGACGCCGAGGCGGTCGACGCGCTCGCGCATGACGTCGATCGCGCGGTCCAGGGACTCCTGGTCGACGACCGGCTGCTGCGGCGTGGGGCTCGCCTCGTAGACGAGCTCGACACCTCCCTGCAGGTCCAGGCCCAGGCGCGTCTGCTTCGTCGCGATGACGAAGATCGACGCGAGCATGAGGCCCAGGACGAAGAGCAGGATGAAGATGTTGCGGCGACGTTCAGTCATGCGAGGACCGGTGGAGTTGCAGAGGTGGCTAGCCGCGAGGCGTCAGGACGAGCAGCAGGCCGCCATCGTCATCGTACGCGGGGAACAGATCGGCGGTCGCGTTGGCAGGTAGATCTCCCTCCGCGTGGACCCGAACGGGCTTGTTGAGAGCCCGCAC